>JAPUIN010000174.1 GCA_027297005.1 Acidobacteriota bacterium | reverse complement strand
CGTGCCCCAGATCGGTGGCGTAGCCGACGCGGGCGCCGTTCCCATCAATCGTGCAGCCGATCGTCTCGACCGCATCGTGCGGAACCCTGAACGGTCGGACGGTGAGACCCTCGATCACGAAGGGGGTCTCGGGATCGATCTCGACCGTTGCGTGCACCTTCTGCCGATCCAGGCCAGCGGCGCGATAGGTGGCGCGGGTACAGTAAATCGGCACGCCGTAAGTGCGGGAGAAGAGGGGGGCGCCGCGAACGTGATCGGCGTGTTCGTGCGTCACAATCACGGCATCGATACGGTGTGGCTCCACGCCGATCGCGCGCAGCCGGGAGGTCAACTCCCGACAGGAAAAGCCCGCGTCCACGAGAACCCGCGCCCCCTCCCCTTCAATACAGGTCGCGTTCCCCGCGCTGCCGCTGCCCAGAACCGCTAGCCGGATTCCCATCCGCCCTCGAGGTGCGTTCGATCATCAACCAAGCCGGGGGCCCGCCCGGCGGGTGGACTATCCAGGTCAATCAACTCACACCGGTGTGACCGAAGCCTCCCTCGCCGCGCTCCGTCGCAGGCAACTCGTCCGTCTCGACGAGCATGGCGCGCGCGACCGGCGAGATGACGAGTTGCGCGATCCGATCCCCCCTCCGGATGGTCACCGGCTCCTGACCCAGATTGACGGCGACAATCGAAATCTCCCCCCGGTAGTCGGCGTCGATGGTTCCCGGCGAGTTGAGCAGGGTCAGGCCATGGCGGACCGCAAGGCCGCTGCGGGGACGAATCTGCCCCTCCCAGCCGGCCGGCAGCGCGATGCGGACACCGGTCGGTATGAGAGCGCGCTCACCGGGTCTGAGATTCCTCGGCTCCCGCACGGCGGCCCGCAGATCGATGCCGGCGCTTTCGACCGTTGCCGGCTGCGGAATCGGCAGATCGTCATTTCCGGACACGCGGGCGACGGGCACCGCGATCGGCTCCACTGCTTCTCTCGTAGTCATCTCAGAACACCAGATCGTCCTGACTCAACCGCAGGCCAGCAGTCTTTCCGAGTACCGCGAGCGTGCAGCCTGTGGGATCGAACAGATCCCGGGCCAGCTGCAGCATCTCTTCCCGGGTGACCGCCTCGATCCCCTCCAGGACCTCGTTGAGGGTGAACTGCCGCCCGAAGTAGACCTCCTGGCGCGCGAGGTTCGACATGCGGCTGCTGCTGCTCTCGAGGGAGAGCATGAGGCTCCCCTTGAGATGCTCCTTGGCGATCTGCAGCTCCTTCACGTCCACCGGCTCCTCTTTCATCCTTTTCAGCTCCTGGAGGATCAGCTCCACAACCTCGCGGCCGGATTCGGGGGAGGTGGCCGCGGTGACGAGGAAGTTCCCGGTGTCGAGGAACGAGTTGACGGCAGAGTAAACCGAGTAGGCCAGCCCGCGCTCCTCGCGGATCAGCTGGAACAATCTCGACGACATCGTCCCGCCGAGCACCACGTTAAGCAGGTAAGCGGCGTATCGCCTCTTGTCCGGCAGCGGCAGCCCCGGAACGCCCAGGCAGAGGTGCAACTGGCCGAGCTCCTTCTTCTCCCGAATAACCAGGCGGTTCCGGCTCGCAGGTAAGGGCACGGCCGCGGGGATGCCGCCGCCCGACAGCGGCTCGAACGCGCTGCGCACCGCGCTCGACAGGCGTTCGTCGTCAAGATTGCCGGCGGCAGTGATCAAGAGATTACCCGGGCGGTAGGCATCCCGGAAGTACCGGATCAGCTGCTCCTGGCTCATCCGCGAAACGGAGTCCTGGGTGCCCTGGATCGGCCGGCCGAGCGGGTGGCCACCGTAAAATGATTCGCTGAAGATGTCGTACAGAAGCTCGTCCGGAGTGTCATCCACCATCTTAATCTCCTCGTAGATGACCTTGCGCTCCTTCTCGATCTCCTCGGCGATGAACTTGGGATGACGGACGATGTCGCTCAGCAGATTGATGGCGATGTCGGCATGCTCATCGAGCACCTTGAAATAGAAGCAGGTGAACTCCTTGGTCGTGAAGGCGTCCATCTGCCCGCCGACCGAGTCGATGGTCAGTGCGATGTCCTGCGCTGTCCGCGTTTCGGTCCCTTTGAACAGGAGGTGCTCGATGAAATGCGAGATGCCGTTCTCATCGGGCGCCTCATGCCGCGATCCCCTCTTCAACCAGACCCCCAGGGCCACGGAACGAAGCTTCGGCATCCGTTCGCTGAGGAGAATCAGCCCGTTGTCCAGGGTTTCCTTGCGGATCCCGTTCATCACCGTATGCATTGAATAGGTTTGTCCCTTAAAGACCGGACCGGAACCATCGGCTCCCGTCGGGAATCGGCAGTATAGCATCGAGCCCACGGCGAGTGAAGGACGGTCGGGAACCCCACCGAGTCTTTCGAGATGATCCGCGCGTCCACCGGCCGGATCTCTAGGAGCCTGTCCGGGGATTGCGTGGAGCCGGAACGAACCTTTCGCCGTCATAGCGGTAAATCGTTATCTCATAAACCTGTGGTTGCCCCTGTTCCTCCTCGTAGGTCCGGCTCGTCACCCGAATCTCCCGCCCGCCGTCCCGCGCATAACCACGCTTGATCTCGCGACCGCCGTTCTCGAAGATCGTCACGTAGCTGCCGTCCGGACGGCGCGCCACGACCTCGAGGATTTCGAGCCGTCCACCCGACCAGGTGGCCAGGATCTCCTCACGACCATCCCCCGTCAGGTCCTCAAGCTCCAGGTTCATGAGACGGTCCCCCTGACGCGAGCGGTGCCGTGCGCGGAATGGCCCGTCCCCCTCGCGATCGTAGATGCGAAGCTCCTGGCCTCCATGAGGCTCCCGGACGACGACGGCGACAGCACCGGGCGAATCCGGATCGAGGAGCCGCATCTGGAGCAGACGTTCTTCCGGGGCGAGAACCGCCGCCAGACCGTCGAGGACGGGATCCCCCCCGTCGCCGCCGCACCCGGCGATCGGGAGGACGAGGAGGAGCGGCAGGATGCACCCTCCTGCAGAACGACGGACGGAAGGGATCATCCCGGCCTCCCCTTCAGATG
>JAPUIN010000173.1 GCA_027297005.1 Acidobacteriota bacterium | reverse complement strand
GATATAAGCCTGCAGAAACGCGACCAGAATCTCGATTCCATTGATGAACAGGGCGAACGGCACGGAGAGCACCACGCCCACCCAGGCCTTCTTCAGGATAAAGATGATACTGAAGAGCGAGAGGATGATGACGTGCCCTGCCGTCATGTTGGCGAACAACCGGACGCAGAGCGCGAACGGCTTCGTGAACATGCCGAGGAACTCGACCGGGATCATGATCGGCAGGAGCCAGGCCGGTATCCCGGGCGGCACGAGGTTCTTGGCGTGTCCCAGGAACCCGAACTCGCGGATCCCCGCCGCCTGAACCATGAGAAACGCCATTCCCGCCAGGCCGGCCGTGACCCCGATGTTGCCCGTGGCGGTCGTTCCGTATGGGATCAGCCCCAACAAGTTGCAAATCAGAATGAACACGAAGGTGCTGAGCAGGTACGGCGTGTACCGCTCCCCGCCGGGCCCGATGTTCTTGCGCGCCAGGTCGTCGCGCACGAACAGGACGACGATCTCCATGACGTTCTGCATCCCCTTTGGTAACAGGCTGCGGCGCCTCGTGGCAAGCCACAGCACGAACAGAATGATGAGGCAGGCGACCCACATCATCACGACATGCTTGGTGATCGGTAGTTCGTACGAACCGATCGCCAGGGTGGGCAGCTGCACCTCACCGAGGATCGGCAGCTCGAGCATCTGCGAATCGGTGATGTGATGGATGATCAATTCCCCGGCGTCGAACTCGTCGCCGTGTCCCCCACCGTGGCCTGCCCCGGCCACCACGTGTTCCCCCGCGCCCTCCACCGCCGCATGCGCGTCCTGCGCCTGCTCAGTCTCGCTGCTCATCCCCTCTCCCGTTTCAACCCTTTCACCGCAAACCGCAGTTCGAGCACCTGAAACACCAGATAAAACCCGAGCATCGTCACCACCATCGCCAGCGGCGGCAGGGTCGTTTTCAGACCGACGTACAGCAACGCCCCGCAATACAATGCCAGACGGCCCAGAATTCCGAACATCAGGGCGGCGAAGAACTGCTGCTGATTCCGACCGAATGCCCAGAAGGTCAGAATCATTCCGGCGACGGCCCCCGAAGCGGCCAGGCCGAGCCCCAGAGATGCTCCGCGGACGGCGGCCTCACCGAGGCGCTCCCGCCAGATCCAGAGCGAGACGAAACCGACCGCGGCGAGGAGAACGACCGTGCCGGTGTACCTCGCGATCAACGCTCCACCACGACCAGCCGCCTCAAAGCCCGTCCGGATGCCGGACCGGGCGTTCAGCGCTCCGACCCACCCCGCCGACCGCCACCGGGAGGGTCACCATCCGTCCCCCTGCCGTTCTCACGCTGCGGCGGTAGAACCAGGCGGAAGAAGTTCAGGAAACCCGACGCCATGCCCAGGATCAGGCCGGCCAGAAGCAGCCATGGCTCCCAGCCGAGCCGGCGTTCCAGCCAGTATCCGAGGCCTCCCAGCACGATCATCGGCACGATCAGCATGGTGCCGCTCTGCGCGTAACGCATCCCCTCCAGGAGAGGGCTCCGCCTGTCTTTCACGCCCCGTACCCCCTCTCGCCGAATCGCGGACGGCTTTCCTCACGAGCCCTACGGGGCCAGTGCCAGGATCGATCGCTGCGCGAGAGAGACGATTGGTTCCGGATAAATGCCAAATACGAGCGTGAAGGTGATACAGGCCGCGATCGCCAGCCGTTGTCCCAGGGAGGGCGCCAGGCGCGCATCATCCGCCGGTTCCTTCACGTACATCATCACGACCACCCTCGCGTAGTAGTAGAGAGAGATGGCGCTGTTCACGACCGCGACGACGGCGAGCCACGTATAGTCGGCCTTAATCGCGGCGCCGAACAGGTACCACTTCCCCACGAAGCCGGCCGTCGCGGGGATGCCGGCGAGGGACAGCATGAAGATGAGCATCGCGAACGCGGCGAACGGAGCGCGCCGGGCCAGCCCGGCAAAATCAACCAGGCGATCCCCCACCACGTGCCCGCGTCTCAGCATGACCACGAGCGCGAACGCGCCGATGTTCACGAAAAGGAAAATGAACAGATAGAGGATGATGGAGGTCAGCCCGAAATCGCGTGCCTCGTCGGAGGTGCCGACTCCAACCGCGATCAGGCCCATGAGGACATAGCCGGCATGGGAGATCGACGAATACGCGAGCATCCGCTTGATATTGTCCTGGAGAATGGCGGCGATGTTCCCGAGAGACATGCTCGCGACCGCCAGAAGCGCCAGCAGCGGCGCCCACCGATCCCCGATCTGGATGAACGCCGTGGCGAAGACGCGCACGAGCACGACGAAGGCGGCGGCCTTCGATGCCGTCGACAGGAACGCGGTGATCGGCGTCGGCGCTCCCTCATAGGCGTCCGGCGCCCACATGTGAAACGGGACGGCGGCTATCTTGAAACCGAAACCGACGGTGATGAGGATCACCCCCAGCAGGAAGAACGGGGCCTGATCGGAATTGATCGCCGCGGCGGCGCCGCTCATGCCGATGCGAGCCAGGTTCGTCGTCCCCGTCATCCCGTAGACCAGCGAGATTCCGTACAGCAGGATCCCGGTGGAGAACGATCCGAGGAGGAAATATTTGAGTGCAGCCTCGTTCGATTTGCGGTTCGACTTCATGAAGCCGACGAGAATGTAGAAGCTGATTGCCATCGTCTCCAGCGAGACGAATATGGCGATGAAATCCCCCGCTGAGGCCATGAACATCATGCCGACGACGGCGAACAGCATCAGGGCGTAGTACTCGCCGGCGTTGGCCCTCTCGATCTCGAGATACCGATGGCTGATCATGATCGTCAGGATCGCCGATACGAGGAAGATGACCTTGAAGGATATGGCGAACGCGTCCAGAATGAACATGCCGTTGAACACTGATGTGGCGGATTCAGGCGCGCGCAGCCAATCGAGCCCCACACTCCATGGGTAGGATAGAACCGCCACGAGCGTCATGACGCAGGACAGGATCGACAGCATCGGGGCCCATCTCCGGGTGCCGGTGTCGCGCACCGTCGACAGGCCCAGAACGAGAAACGCGCAGAGCGTCAGGAGTATCTCGGGGGTGATGTATCGAATCTGCGACGCGTCGAAGATCGGGGTCATCTCGTGGGCAGCTCCGTCCGGGCCCCGGCCCGCGGCTCACCGCCCGCCTCCGCGATGCTCGATGCGGCGTCTGGCGACGACGGGTGCAGCTCCGAACCCGCATAGCGAGGGGCGCCCGGCGCCTCGAGCTTCTGCACGAGATCGGTCACCGGGCGATCGAGGATGTCGAACATCGGCTTCGGGTACAGGCCAATCCAGAAGCACAGCACCACGATCGGTGCCACCGTCATGATCTCACGGAAGTTGAGATCGGTCAGCTTGGCGTTCTCGGGATTATCCAGCTTCCCGAACATGGTGCGCTGGTAGAGCCACAGCATATAGGCTGCGCCGAGCACAATCCCCAGAACGGCGCAGACCGCCCAGAACATGCCGCCGATCGGCAGGTTCAGCCACGGGATCACGAAGCCGTATGCCGCCGGGATCTTGAAGGCTCCCAGCAGGATCGTCAGCTCACCGATGAAACCGTTCAGGGTCGGCAGGCCGATCGAGGACATCGTGATGATCATGAA
>JAPUIN010000172.1 GCA_027297005.1 Acidobacteriota bacterium | reverse complement strand
CACCGTGCTGACCCTGAATCCCAAGATCCGCCGGTTGAGCATCTGAGGTCGCCATGTTCCAAGTCTTCCACAACGCCAACTTCCAGTTGATGGGAAGGGCCAAATACTACTTCATGGGATTCTCGGCGCTGGTGCTTGCCGTCGCCTTCGGCTCGATGGCGATCCGGGGGTTCAACTTCGGCATCGATTTCGCCGGTGGAACGGCGGTCCAGATTCGGTTCCGCGAGGCCCCGCGGGTCGAGGATCTGAGATCACGACTGGAGGCGGCAAACCTGGGTGACGTCAACATTCAGCAGATTGGCTCCCCCGAGGACAACGAGGTCCTGGTCCGGGTCGAGCAGCAGCGCGTCAAGGGGGGGGAGGGGGAAGACGAAGGGGGTGAGATCAGCCAGGAGATCCTGTCGACGCTCCGATCGCCCGGGGATGATGGGACATCGCGGGATGGTCTGGATCTCAACCTCGTGAGTGAGACGCGGCTGAGGGAATGGCTGGAGGAGGGGCCGGCGATCGGCGATGGTCGTGGGGTTGGACCGGAGATCGCTGCCGCCGCAGCCGCCGCGGTCATCCAGGCGCGTAACAATAGCGGCGGTCTGTTCCAGGACGAGTCGGAGATCGATGCGATCGCAGGGCTCGACCCGATCGCGGCCGCGCGCCTCCGGACGGGGACGTATCTGGGGCCGTTCGTGATCCGGGGGATCGACTTCGTCGGGCCGACGGCCGGCAGAGAGCTCATTCAGAACACGGTGCTGGCCATCTCTGCGTCGGTTGTTCTGATTCTCGCCTGGATCTGGTTCCGGTTCCATCGCATCGTCTGGGGTCTGGCTGCCATCCTGGCGCTGGTCCACGATGTGAGCCTCTCCGCGGGTGCGATGTCCCTCAGCGGCAAGGAGTTCTCCCTGCCGGTCGTGGCGGCTCTCCTGACCATCCTCGGCTATTCGATTAACGACACGATCGTCATCTTCGACCGGATCCGCGAGAACCTGAGGCTGTTCCGTGACCACGATTTCGAGCAGGTCGTCAACGCCTCCATCAATCAAACCCTGAGCCGCAGCGTCCTGACCTCGTTCACCGCGTTCATCGCGGTGACCGCCCTCTTCCTGTACGGTGGGGACAAGCTGAATCCGCTCTCTTTCTGTTTGATGGTCGGGGTGGTCTTCGGTACCTACTCGTCGATCTTCGTGGCCGCGGGAGCCCTCGTTGTGGTCCACCGCTTCATCGGCGCCCGCCACGTCAGGGCGTAGCTCTCCCCCCGTTCCCCCCGCTCCCAGGTTGCTGCCCCGGAGAACCGGGTGCTATACTGACAATACATCGATGAGACGCGCGCACTCTCTCCCGGACATGCAGGACGGACCCACGGTACCGGGTGCCGCCGTGCGAGGGCGGGCGTCAGGGATCGCGCCGCGATGATTCGTTTCGAGACCATCCAGGAGAAGGTCGAAAGCTACATGCCGGGGGCGGACCTCGAGCTGCTTCGCAAGGCCTACGTCTTTTCCGCCAAGGAACACAAAGGCCAGACCCGCTCCTCGGGCGAACCCTACCTCATCCATCCACTGTCGGTGGCGTCGATTCTGGCCGACCTCAATCTCGACATGACTTGTATCATTGCGGGGCTCCTGCACGACGTCCTCGAGGACACCCTCACCACGCGGGATGTTCTGGAGAACCACTTTGGTAAGGACATCGCCCACCTGGTCGAGGGTCTGACGAAAATCTCACGCATCACTTTCAACTCGAAGGAGCAGCAGCAGGCGGAAAACTTCCGGAAGATGATGCTGGCCATGGTCGACGATGTCAGGGTCATCCTCGTCAAGCTTGCCGATCGGCTTCACAACATGCGGACGCTGGAGCATCTGTCGGTGCGACAGCGCGAACGCATCGCCCGCGAGACCCTGGAGATCTACGCCCCGATCGCCAACCGGCTGGGGATGGCCCGAGTCAAGAATGAACTGGAGGATCTGTCGTTCCGGCATCTGGACTCTCAGGCGTACGAGGCTCTCGAGCAGGCCCTCAAGGAGAAGAGCCGGGTGACGGATGAATTCATCCGCGGGATCCAGGCGACGCTGCAATCGGAGATGGATGGTGCCGGCATCGTGTGCGAGATCACAGGGCGCCGCAAGCACGTCTACAGCATCCACAAGAAGATCGTCCGACAGCGAATCGACCTGGCGCAGGTATACGACTACCTGGCGTTCAGGATCCTCACCCCCAGCATCAAGGACTGTTACGGAGCTCTCGGGATCATCCACGGCCTCTGGCGACCCGTTCCCGGGCGCATCAAGGATTTCATTGCCATCCCTAAGCCGAACATGTACCAGTCCCTGCACACCTCGGTCATGACGGGGCAGGGGCAGCCATTTGAGGTGCAGATCCGCACCCACGAGATGCACCGCATCGCCGAGGAGGGGATCGCGGCGCACTGGAAATACAAGGAAGGCAGATCGGTCGCGGACCAGGACGCCAACGTCCAGTGGTTGCGCCAGATCATGGAGTGGCAGCAGGAGCTCAAAGACCCGCGTGAATTCCTCAGCATGGTGAAGGTGGATCTCTACCCCGAGGATGTGTACTGCTTCACGCCACAGGGACAGGTCAAATCGTTCCCGCGCGGAGCCACACCGGTCGACTTCGCCTATTCCGTGCACACGGAGATCGGTCATCGCTGCATGGGCGCCCGCATTAACGGCACCCTGCAGCCGCTGCGCTCCGAGCTGAAAAACGGCGACATCATCGAGATTCTCACGGGACCGAACCAGCATCCCAGCCAGGACTGGCTGTCGTTCGTGCGGACTCCGCGCGCGCGCGCCAAGATCCGCCAGTGGTTGAATGTCGATCGCCGCAATCGGAGCATCGAACTCGGGAAAGCCGTCTGCGATCGTGAGTTCAAGCGCTATCGGTTCAACCTCAAGCTGTACATGTCCAAGCCGGATCGGTTCGGCGAAAAATTGCACGCGCTCGGCTGCGCCAGCCTGGATGATTTTCACGCTGCGGTGGGATACGGGAAGCTCGCGCCCCGGGCCCTGATCGAGAAGCTGGAGCCGGAGGCGCGTGCGCGCGACCGGGCCGAGAGCGCCCTCACCGGCGCGGTGAAGAAGGCGCTCGGGCTCGGCGGCAAGAAGGTGACGATCCGCGGTCTCGACGACGCCCTCATCGCCCTCGCGCGCTGCTGCAATCCGATCCGGGGGGAGCCGATCGTCGGTTACCTAACGAGGGGGCGGGGCGTCACCGTCCACTCCGAGAGGTGTCCGAATCTCGAGAAGCTGCTGTACGATCCGGAACGTCGAATCGAGGTCGACTGGGAGCGGGCCGATGAAACCCGTTTCGAGGTGCGCATTACTGTGCTGTCTGAGGACCGTCCGGGCATGCTCGCCAAGATCACCTCGGCGATCGCCAACGCAAAATCGAATATCAAGAACGTCGAGGCGAAAACATTCGAGGATCGTCGCGGAGAGATCACGCTCGTGCTCGATATCCAGGATCTCAAGCACCTCAGGGTGATCCTGGAGAAGGTGAAGGGAATCGATGGCGTTTATCATGTCGAACGCCGGGTGGCCTAAGCGCCTGTCCGGGCATTCCGTCGGGTCGGTCCGACGAAGGGAGGGGTCATGAGCAGCAGGAAGGAAATCTCGACGGCGAAGGCGCCCAAGGCGATAGGACCCTACGCTCAAGCGGTTTCGGCGGATGGCCTGATATTCCTGTCCGGACAGGTGGCGCTTGATCCGGAGACGGGTGAGCTGGTGAGGGGATCGATTGAGGAGGAAGCAACGCGCGCGCTGGAGAACCTCAAGGCCGTGCTCGAGGCGGCCGGATCCGGATTCGATCGCGTTCTCAAGACCACCGTCTACCTAACTGACTTCGCCGATTTTCAGGCGATGAATGGCATCTACGAACGCTACTTCGGGTCGTGCCGTCCCGCTCGCGCGACCGTTCAGGTGGCGGGGCTACCGAAGGGCGCGAGGGTTGAGATCGAGGCAATCGCGCAGGCATAAATAATCGCC
>JAPUIN010000171.1 GCA_027297005.1 Acidobacteriota bacterium | reverse complement strand
CCAATCACCAGGACGGATCTCGGTGGTCTGAAGGTGCTGAGCCGCGGAAAGGTGCGGGACAACTATGTCGTGGAGGATGCTCTGTTGATCATCTCCACGGATCGGATTTCCGCTTTCGACTACATCCTGCCGAACGGAATCCCTGATAAGGGGAAGGTCCTGAATCAGCTTTCGCTGTTCTGGTTCGATTTCCTCGGCGCGGATGTGCCGAACCATCTGCTGGAACACCGCGTGGAGAGGTTTCCCGAGTCATTGCGGCCGCACATGGATATGCTGCGCGGACGATCCGTGCTGGTGCGCCGGTTGGAGATGCTGCCGGTCGAGTGCGTGGCCCGTGGCTACCTGTCCGGTTCGGGGTTCAAGGACTATCGGAAGACGGGGCACGTCTGCGGTATCAGGCTTCCCGAGGGGTTGCGCGAATCGGATCGTCTCCCGGAGCCGATCTTCACGCCGGCCATCAAGGCGACCTCGGGGCATGACGAAAATATCCCTTTCTCGAGGATGACCGAGATCGTGGGACGCGAGACGGCGGAACTGGCGCGGGACCTCACCCTGTCGATTTACAGCAGGGCGTGCAAGCATGCCGAGAAGCGCGGGATCATCATCGCCGACACCAAATTCGAGTTCGGCCGGACCGAGACGGGCCTCATTCTCGCGGATGAGGTCCTCACGCCCGATTCGTCACGTTTCTGGCCGGCAGCGGATTATCGGCCCGGCGGACCGCAGCGCTCCTTCGACAAGCAGTACGTCCGGGATCATCTCGAGGCGAGCGGCTGGGACAAGAACCCGCCGGCCCCGGAACTCCCCGCTGCGATCGTCGCGGGAACGCGCGAGCGCTATCTGGAGATCTACAGCAAACTGACCGGCCGATCGATCGAGTGACCGCCCGCCCCCTCAAGCGCGGGCCGTCGGATCGAACCCCTCCACCGACGCGGGGCCGAGGGAGGCAAGGCTGCGTCGCGCTCGGGCGAGGCTCGCTTCCGAATAGCGTCGCCGCCCGATCCGCCCCGGATATCTTTTCTTAAGGGACAGCATGCGAACGAGAGAGACACGCGCCCGCGACGGCGTGATGAGCCCGCTCTCGATCGCCTGTGTGAGGGCGGCGTGCGCCTCTTCGATCCGTTCCCGGGAGCGGCAGAACATGAGACCGTCGCTGCCGGCCATGAAGGAGGTCACCGCGAGGGTGCCGCCGTCGAGTGTCGAGTCGATCGCCCCCATCTCGAGATCGTCGGTCAGGACATATCCGCGATAGCCGATGCGGCGGCGCAGAAGGTCATGCAGAATGCGCCGCGACAGGGTCGCGGGTGCGCGATCCGATCCCTGCAGGGCGGGGTAGTAAGCGTGCCCCACCATGACCATGGGAAGTCGAGCGCCTAATCTGCGGTAGGGAAGGAGGTCGCTCGACCAGAGGGGCGCCCGCGCACGATCGATCGACGGGAGGTTCTCGTGTGTATCGGAGCGCGCGGCCCCCAGGCCGGGGAAGTGCTTCCCGACCGGAAGGACGTTCGCCTGGAGGTAGGCCCGCAGCATGACCCGGGCGAGGGAGATCACCCGGTCCGGATCATCCCCGAGCGCCCGATCTCCGATTCCGTTCGGTCTCCGCGCGTCGGAGAGGTCCAGAACCGGAGCGAAGTTGACGTCGAACCCGAGATTCCGGAGCGCGATCGCCGTCGCTTCGGCCTGCCGTTGCAACATGATCGTCGCCTTCGGCCCCGATGCGAGGCTCAGGGGGGCGGGTGAGGGGCCGAGGATCGATCGCAGCCGATTGACCCGGCCACCCTCCTGATCGAGCGCGATGAATGGAGGGACCCGCAGTTCCCTGTGGAAGGCATCATTCAATGCGCGGACCTGACGGGCGTTCTCGATGTTACGTCCGAAGAGGATGATCCCGCCCGGCTGAATCCCCCTCATGAAACGGAGCAGTGTCGGCGACGCGGCGGTGCCGTCGAACCCGATCCAGAGCAATTGTCCGGCCCGCTCGCGCGGACCGAGATCCCTGAGGCTCAGCATCGAGGCCCACTTTAGGCGATCAATTCGCACGCGGGCAAGGCCGCGACCGAGGGAACCATCCCGCCCAACTTACAATTCTGCAATCGAAACTTGACTCGCCCGGGGCCGGACCTTAAATTCTCGCATGGGTATGTGATCTAATTGATTCATATGTCCAGTTCTAAAATATGAATATGCTATTGGTCATCTTTAAGTAAATCGAGTCGCCGATGCTTGAGAATCGCTCAATATCCAGATATGGTAGTTGTCAAAGGGGTGAGGTGCGACATCTTGGGGTACGCAAATCCGGACCATAATCTTGACTCGGTGAAAATCCGATGCTAGCATCCCGCCGCTTCCACAAAACTGAACGGTCGGGTTGAGGCGCGGAGAGCGCTCATGGGCAGAAAGTTCTACACCATCATGGTGGTCCCCCACGCCACGGCGAAATTCCGCCGACTGAAGATCTCCAAGCGGTTCCTCATCCTCTCCGGAACGTTCCTGGGTTTGCTGCTCATCGGTGGACTCATGCTGCCGCACTTCCTGTTGGAATCGAGTCGACTGCGTGCCAGCGTCCGGCATCTCATGTCGGAGAACTCCGATCTGAAGAACGTCAA
>JAPUIN010000170.1 GCA_027297005.1 Acidobacteriota bacterium | reverse complement strand
GCGTGCGCCGCCCACGGCATCCCGATCGCTCCGGCGGCAGCGACCACGTGCTTTCCGGCGATCTCCTCGATGGTGACGACATTGGTGCCGCTCAAGACCTCTAGATCGATCGTCTCGCCGGTCCGATCGGCGAGCTCGCGGAGGAAGGGGAGGGCCACCCGGTGGACATCGGTGTGGCGGAGCACCTGTTCGCCCAGAACGATCAATTCAGGACCGAGGCGGTACTTGCCAGTTTCCGGGTTCTTGGAGATTAACCCCTCCCCCTCGAATGCCGACAGCAACCGATAGACGGTGCTCTTGTGGAGATCAACCTTGCGGCTGACCGCGGTCACACCCATTTCAGGTGCATCGTCGCTGAACGCCTTGAGAACAGCGATGGCCCGACGCACGGCCTGGTTCCCGGTCACCAGCCCCTCACCGCGCTCGCTCCGTCGTTTTATCCCTTGAGTCGACACGTCATGTGCCATGTCCGCTTCCCTTTCCGACCGCTGATAATGCCTGGTCTTTGCATGGAGACCGCCTGACGGATCCGCGAGGCTGATATGCCGTCCTCGCATTGGCTCCGTCGCGGATTTCGTGCCCCTATTGTGCTTCGATTTGTGCTGAAGTGGCAACCGTTTTTTCCAGAAAATGATGCTATGACAATGATTTCCGTCGATCGTGCCGATTCCGAGGCCGTAACAGCATCAGCCGATCTGCTCGGTCCGATCCGGTATCTGCGCGAACCTTCAATTGTTGCTGGAGCATACAGAAGCAGGGCGGATGTGGGATCGGCCGGAAGCAAAGTGTTCCGTATAACGGAAATGTGTAGCATCATATGCACCAGACTACAGGAAAGCCCACCTCGCGGTCAATCCTTCACGACCAGAGATATCCCGCGGCTAAGGGGCCGGGCCGGGTGCTGTCGACGGCCGCGGGAATAGCGATTGAGGGGCCGAGGCCGCGAGCCCTATAATAGAGGCCATTCTTGGGTTTTGAGGGGAACCTGAATCATGCGGATCGGTGTTCTTCTGGGCGGCTGCGGCCACTACGACGGGACCGACGCGGCCGAGGCGATCTTTGTATTGCTGGCACTCGAGAAATCGAGGGAAAGACCGGTCCTGCTGGCCCCCGACATCCCTCAGGTGCGCACCGTCGATCACCTGAGCGCAGATGGCATTGAGGGAGAGTCCCGTTCCGTGATGCGTGAGGCGGCCCGTCTGTCTCGCGGAACCGTTCGGGCGCTGGCCTCATACCGGCCGGAGGATCTTGAAGCGATCATTATCCCGGGTGGTTACGGGCCGGTCGTGAACTTCTCGGTCGGTTTCGCGGAACTCGGCAAGAAGCGCTCGATCGTTCCGGAGGTGGAGCGGTTCCTCACCCATTTCCTTGAGGCGCGTAAGCCGATCGGCCTCGTCAGCCTCGGCGAGGTGCCGATCCGAACCCTGCTGCGTCAGGAGCTGGAGCCGGCGGAGCCACCACGCGATCCGACCTCGCTGTCGCTCGATCGCGAGCGGCGGATCGTTCATACACAGGGCTTCACCGCGTTCAACCGCTTGGAAGACGTGAGGGCGGGGATCGAGGCGATGGTCGGGGAGATCATGAAGATGATGTCCCAGCGGGCACACGAGGAGCGGTCAGAAGGAGGAAGGTCGTGATGAAGCGCACCGTCCTGCTGTTCGCGCGATATGCTGAACTGGCAGGCGGCCCTTCAGTCGAGGTGGAGGTCCCGGAGGGGGCGACACTCGGCGAATTGTGGGATCGCGTCCGGGAGATGGTGCCGGCGCTACGGTACGAGACATGCCCGCTCCTCGCATGCGACAGGGCCTACGCACGACCGGACACGGTCATCCCCGGAGAAGGGGAGATTGCCGCCTTTCCTCCGGTCAGCGGTGGCTGAGGCGGGAGGCGCCATGTCGGGACTGTACCGCATCCTGGAAGGGAAACTCGATCTGGCGGAGGCGGTGCGGGCCGTCGCCGGCCCGGATCGGGGCGCGATCAGCACTTTCCTCGGAACGGCCCGCGATCACCATGGCGGCCGCCGGGTGATCCGGCTCGAATACCATGCCTATCGTCCGATGGCCGAAGCGACTCTCCGCACGATCGGCTCGGAGATCGAGGAGCGGTTCGGCACCCCCCACGTCGCGATTCTCCACCGGATCGGCGTGGTCAGTATCGGGGAGGTGAGCGTCATCGTCGCCGTCGCGACGGCCCACCGCAATGAGGCGATCGAAGCGTGCCGGTTCGCCATTGAAAGGCTCAAGGCGATCGCGCCGATCTGGAAGAAGGAGCATTACGAAAACGGCGCAGGTTGGATCGAAGGGGCATCTCCGGATCCCACTGCGACATAGACACTTGCGGGGGTCCCGAGGGGAATGCTATACTACTCACGGATGTCGCGCGATGTGCGCGCGAGGGTCCACTCACCCGGCACTGACCGCCGGTCGTACTCAGGACCGGCGGGCCGGGGGGGCGAGGAAGACGCGAGCTTTTAGCCCTTCCGGCCACACGGAGGTTTTCGTGGTGGCCTTGCTTGAGATAATGCCCATGGGGCGTCCTGCAGGTCGACGTGTCGCACGCGGCCGATCGGTGCAGTCTGTGGGGCGTACCCTGAGTCGTTGCTCCCAACCGGATTACGCGATCAAAGTCTCAATACACCCCTTGGATCCGTTCTCTCTTTCGTACACTGTCGCTCCTCACTCAATCCGTGACCGGAGAGGACCTGCCCGTCTGCGAGGCGCGCACCCGAAGGTGCCCGTCCGTGTTCGGACCCGGCCCGCGGTACGTGAGGCTCGTCGGATCCCGGAAGCCGTTGCCGTGAACCATGAGGGACCAAGTCAGCTCGCCGCCGTGGCGGCGCAGGAGACACGGCATGAACGCCAGCGCTGTGACCATCATCCCTACCGTGATTATCGGTCTTCTGGCCGGAGTCGCGCTCGGATGGTTTTTGAAGAATCGTTTCGTTCCAATAGAGCCAGGGCCGAGCCAGGGCCCGGACCGCGAGACGTCCAGGAAGAAGTCCACACACGACGCCAGACAGAGTGAGCGCCGGGCCCTCCTCGAGGTCAAGGAGGAGTGGCTGAAGACGAAGGCGAACCTCGAACAGGAGACC
>JAPUIN010000017.1 GCA_027297005.1 Acidobacteriota bacterium | reverse complement strand
TCGCCCCACCTTGGACCGTGGCCGACTCGATTATACTTGCGCCGAACTCACGCCTGGCATGGCACACGACACACGGGCGCCCATCGAGGAGGTGCTGAAGATGCTCCAGTCGATCTGGCGACGCCGATCGATCGCGATCCTGTGCACCGTAGCCCTCTCCTGGCTGTGCCCCCCGGTGGCCTCCGGTGCCGCTCGACTGCCGCTGGACAAGATCATTCTGCCACCCGGTTTTTCGATTGCGATCTACGCGGAGGATGTTCCCGACGCGAGGTCGATGTCCAGGAGCCCCAATGGAACGCTTTTCATCGGGACCCGCTCCGATGGGAGGGTCTATGCCGTGCTGGATGACGACGGCGACCACCGGGCCGATCGCGTGATCACGATCGCCAGAGGGCTGGACATGCCGAACGGCGTCGCCTTTCGCGATGGCGCCCTCTACCTCGCCGAGAACAGTCGGGTGACCCGGTACGACGACATCGAGGCGCGGCTCACGGATCCCCCGACGCCGATCGTCATCAATGACACGTTCCCGACCAAAGGGCACCATGGCTGGAAATTCATCCGCTTCGGCCCCGACGATCTCCTCTACGTGCCGGTGGGGGCACCGTGCAACATCTGCGATCGGGAGGATCCGCGGTACGCCTCGATCATGCGGATGCGCGTCGACGGGGAGGAACTCGAGATCTTCGCCCGCGGCGTGCGCAACACGGTCGGCTTCGACTGGCATCCCGGGACGAAAAAGCTATGGTTTACCGACAATGGACGCGATGATCTCGGGGAGAACAAGCCGCCGGACGAGCTCAACCACGCGCCAAAGCAAGGCATGCATTTCGGCTATCCCTACTGTCACGGCGAGGGGATTCCGGAGCCCCGGAAGAAAATCCGGGGAGCGCGGACATGCAAAGAGTTCACGCCGCCGGCGCAGGAGCTCGGGCCGCACGTGGCGGCGCTCGGGATGCGCTTCTACACCGGATCGATGTTCCCCGGGAAGTACCGGAACCAGATCTTCATCGCGGAGCACGGCTCGTGGAATCGCACCATACCGATCGGCTATCGCATCATGGTCGTCACCCTGAGGGGGAACGAGGTCACGGAGTACGAATCGTTTGCAGACGGCTGGCTGCAGGACGACGGACCATGGGGCAGGCCGGTCGATCTCCTGGTGATGCCGGACGGCTCCCTTCTCGTATCCGACGACGAGGCGGGCGTGATCTACCGCATCCGTTATTCCGGGGAGTGATGATCGCACGCACGGACCACGGGTCAACTCGCGTTTCTCCTGATCGCCAGATGGATCAATATGCTTGACTTGATGCCGATGTTGCTGGGAACGCTTGAGACGTTTCTCATCTCGATCGTGAGCCTGTATATCGTGGTCAACCCGTCCGCGGTCGCGGCGGTGTATCTGGGTCTCAGTCGCCGGTTGTCGACCGACGAACGGCGCCGGATCGCGTTCCGCGCAACGATCACGGCCGCAGCGATCCTGACCTCCTTCGCCCTCGGCGGCACGTTCATTTTGGGGAAGCTGCGGATCACCGGGGCGGCCCTGCAGATCGCGGGCGGTCTCTTCATCTTCGCTCTGGCCTTCGCGCTCGCGCGGGGCAAGGAGCGTGAGTTCTTCGGACAGTTGCCCGACGCAGCCGGGGACCGACCTTCCGCGAGCCTAGCGTATTCTCCGATGGCGGTGCCGATGATCGCGGGCCCGGCGTCGATCACGGTGGTGATGACCTCCGCCACCAAGGCGGCCAACGATCCCTACGCTTGGGCCTCCCTGCTCGTCGCTATCGCCGTGACCTGCCTGCTTTGCTTACTGTCGATGCTGCGCCGGGGTCGTCTCGCCGAGAGTCGCGGTCCTGGATTCGGGATCGTCCTGACGAGGATCATGGGGCTCGTTCTCGCCGTCATCGCTGTGCAGTTCATCATCAACGGTGTCGAAGAGGTCATCCTGCAGTTGGCGGAAGTCGTGCGCGAGAGACTGTCGAGTCCCGGAGGAGCATAACCTTGACCCCCCGGCAGCGGATCGATACCCTCCGTTCGGCCCGTGGCTCCGCCATGTGCGGGGCAAGGCGTCCCTCTTATGTCCGCTGACTCCATTCTACCGGCCGGCGCCGCCGAGCCGCGCCTGCTGATCACGGGCGGGGCCGGTTTCGTCGGCTCGAACCTGGCGTGCGCCTTCCGGCGCAACCACCCGGATCTCGAGGTGGTGGCGCTCGACTCCCTGCGCCGTCGCGGGAGCGAGCTGAACCTGCCGCGGCTCCGCGAGGCGGGGGTGCGCTTCGTGCATGGCGACGTCCGCTGTCCGGAGGATCTCGAGCGGATCGGCCCGATCGGAGCGATGGTGGAGTGCTCGGCGGAGCCCTCGGTCCTTGCCGGGTACGGTCCTGACCGCACCTTCCTGGTGCATACCAACCTGCTGGGGACGGTGAACTGCATGGAGGCGGCGTTGCGGCACGGGGCGCGCATGGTGTTCCTGTCGACCAGCCGCGTCTATCCAGTCGAGGCCCTCAACCGACTGGGTTGCGTGGAGGAGGAGACGCGCCTGCGACTTTCTCCCGAACCGGGCACGCCGGGCGCCAGCGAGCGCGGCATCGATGTCGAC
>JAPUIN010000169.1 GCA_027297005.1 Acidobacteriota bacterium | reverse complement strand
ACCGAAGCCACTGGAGTTCAAGCCGGGCAGTCGCGAGCAGTACTCGAACTACGGCTACACTGTTCTTGGCGCCATCATCGAGAAGCTAGCGGGGACGAGCTACTTCGACTACGTGGAGCGTCACATCTTCCAGCCGGCCGGGATGCACGATACGGGGTTCTTCGAGACCGACCGGCCGGAGCCGAACGTTGCCGTAGGCTACACTCACATGAACCCGAACGGTGAGCGGTCGAACGAGCTGTACAAGAATATCTACCTGGAACCGGCGCAAGGAGGCCCCTGGGGGAAGAGCTACTCGACCGTTCACGATCTCTACCGCTTCTTCGAGGCGATGTTCGAGAACCGTCTGCTACCGGAGGAGCACAACTGGCTGCATAGAGGATGGGACACCGGGGGCATCGCGCTGGCCGGCGGCGGCCCGGGGCTCAATGCCTTCCTGGACCTGAGGGAGGGCCGGATGATCCTGGTGATGGCGAACCTGGATCCCCCCATCGCCGACGAGGTGGCTCGCCGCATCCGCCAGGCGCTCTGAGGCCCTCGGCCAACTCGGCCTGCCGCAGCGTGGTGATGATCTGCTGAGGCGTGAATCGCTTCCGCTATGGCTGCGGTTCGACCTCCCCTTCGATCCATGCCTCGATCCCCAGGAAGAGCAGGTCCAGGAACGTCTGGACGTATCCGCCCCCCTTAGGAGGATTCGGTCTATTCGGCCCGCTGGCGTGAACGAGCGTCGGGCTGAAGACGAGGCAGAGGAACAGCGCGAGACAGAGACTAACCAGGATTTTCCGCATGGTGCCCTCCGTACAGTGGGCTTTGCGCACTTCTATACCTCGAAATGCCTGGGAGTCAATGGTTTTCGCGGGCGGGAATTTGGGTTCCGGAGTTCTGCATCTGTATGTATACCTGATTTCCCTGATGCGAGATCGCGGGGGAACTCGGGAGGGGCCTTTGACATCGTGGTTCCGGGATCGATATCGTGCGATCAGTCCGCCGAACCCACAACGGAAAGGGAGATCACAAATGCGCAGAGCTTGGGTCTGTCTGGTAGTTCTCGCGTTCATGTTTTCCATATCCCCGGTGCCGGCTCAACCGGACGAGGGGACGATCGCCCGCATTGTCTCCTGGCGCGCGAAGCCCGGGATGAAAGATGAGATGGAGAAAGGGATCAAGAAACACATGGACTGGCATCGTCAGCATCATGATGCCTGGGCCTGGCTGACATGGGAGACAGTCACTGGCGAGAACACCGGCAGATACGGCGGAGGAACGTTCGATCATCACTGGGCGGATTTCGACAACCCTTCCGTACCGGAGGATGAGGATCAGGCCGATGCCGATGCGACCGTCTTTCCCTATATCGAGGACGCCCAGGTCCGCTATTACGCATATCTTCCCGAAATCAGCCGGAAGAATGACTCTGGCGCGGCGATGAACGGGATCATCACGTTCCAGGTGCGCGCCGGGAAGGACCGGCAGTTCAATCATCTGATCAAGAAATTCCACGAGGCGATCGGGAAGACGGAGTGGCCGGTGCGCTACGAATGGTATGCGCTGGTCAACGGTGGCAGGGCGGGAGAGTACGTTCTGGTCCTGCCGCGGGATAAATGGGCCGACTTCGCTCCCCTCGAAACGCCATTCGCGCAGATGCTCGAGGAGGCGTACGGTCGCGCGGAGGCGGATTCGATTCTCGATGCGTGGGGCGAGGTGATCGAGGGATCAGTGAACGAGATCATCGCGAACCGGCCCGATCTGAGCTACGTGCCCGGATCGAACGACTGAAGGGAGCGACTGGAAGGCACGCCCGCCTCCCCGGATACGCCCCTACTGGATGTATCCGAGTGTGCGGAGGTTATCGCGCTGTTCGTCGGTGAGTTCCTGCGCCGCATCCTGCAGCGGATCGGGGAGGGTGCGCAGGATGTCCTCCAGCCGGTTCGCGGTTCTGAGGTGTGAGGCACGCGCTTCGCGCTTCTCGGCCTGATCCTCCGGTGGGAAGAAGAGGCGGCGGCCGCCGGCGCGATCGAGGATGAGGGTCCCGTCGTCGGATCGGATCGAGAGCAGGTAGCCCGCCCACAGGCTCCCGGCCGCCACGGAATACGAGGACCCCTGCTCGTCGAGCGGGCGGCCGGGGAGCTCCGGGGGGATCGGCAGCCCCACGTAGGACAGGATGGTGGGAGCGAGATCCAGCTGGCGCACGCGCCCGTGGCGGATCCCGGTCCGCCCGTCCGGCCAGCGCGCGATCAATGGGATGCGAAGCACCTCGCGGTGATGCGAATGGCCGTGCTCGAATCCGCCATGTTCCCAGAACTCCTCACCGTGATCGCTGGTGACGAAGACGAGGGATCGATCCCAGAGGCCGGCCTGCTCCAGCCCTTCGCGCAGTCGCCCGAACTGCTCGTCCACGAAGCGGATCTCCCCGTCGTATCGGGCGATCAGACTCTTCCTCTGTGCCGGTGAAAGGGTGACCTCCCCCCGCCGGAGCGCAAACAGTTGCTCGACGGTGCCGAACCCCCTCCCGATCAAGGACGCTTCACCCCCCTGGAACATCGTGTCGTAGGGGGCTGGCGGATCGTAGGTGAGGTGCGGGTCGAAGTAATGAACGAGCAGGAAGAACGGCTCATCCCCGATCCCGGACAGCCACTTAAGCGCGGCATCGGTCGTGCCGGCGGCGTCACGGCCGCCGCGGTTCGAGTCGGTCCCCGCGACGAAGTCGTAGGTCCCGAAGCCTCGCGCGAGGCCCGAGCGCGGACGGCAGAACTCGACGTTGACGATCGCTCCGGTCCGAAATCCGGCCTGGCTCAGGGTCTCGGCCAGCGTCGGGACCCCGGCCCGGAGGGGAAAGAGCTGGCCATCCGGATCGAGACCGGCGCCGTGGATCTGCGGCAGACGCCCCGTGAGCATCGTCGCGATCGCCGGGAGGGTCCAGGGGGACTGGCTGTAGGCCTGCTCGTAGCGCTCCCCTTCATCCGAGAGCCGATCCAGATGAGGGGAGGTCGGCCGGTTGTACCCGTAGGCATGAAGGTGGTCGGCACGCAGCGTATCGATGACGACAAGAACAATGCCGGGGTTCTCAGGCGGGCGCTCGGGTGCCGCGCACCCGGCGGCGAGG
>JAPUIN010000168.1 GCA_027297005.1 Acidobacteriota bacterium | reverse complement strand
GACGTATCGAATCGAGTCCCGCAACTTCACGCCCCGCTCAGCCAGCATATAACCGAGATAGTTGAGCGCCATGGCGTTCTTCGGGTTCAAGTGGATCGATTTCGCCAAGAACCGCTCGGCCGCGACCATCCGCCCCATTCTCTCATTGGCCGCGCCGCGCGCGAAATAAAGCTCATCGGCCCTGGGGTGAGCCCGCGTCCCCTCCTGGAGGAAAATCTCGGCGTCCTCGAAGCGTTCCCGCCGCAACAGCGCCTCGGAGATCTTGACGTAGGTCTCGGGCGAGGCACCATGGTCCTGGAGGAGGCTGGCGTAGAATTGCTGCGCGCGGCCGACATGACCTAGTGCGTAGAGCAACTCCCCCTCCAGAATCTGCAGGTCGAGATTGGCGGGAAAGCGCTGCGCAGCTTCCTGAATCACCTGGTGCGCCGCATCCGGCCTCCCATCCTCGAGCACCGATCGTCCGAGGAGCAGGAACAGTTCCGGTCCCGGCTCGGTCGACAGGTCGAGTGCGCGTCGGAATGCCCGCGCCGCCGCGGCGTAGTCCCGCTGTTCGAGGTCAATCAGTCCTATCTGCGAGTGCGCCAGCGACACGATACTCGTTTCGTGTTCGGTCAGGCGCGAGCGGGCACCGGCGCGGGAAATCAGCGTTCCGAGATCCTCCCTCGCCTCGTCGAGCCTCCCCTGGCGCTGGAGAAAATGGGCCTTCCGAAGATGCGCCTCGAGATTGCCGGCATCCATGGCCAGGGCACCCTCGAACGAGTGCAGCGCATCCTGGACCCGGCCCGATCCGTCGTACGCCTGCGCGAGCAGCAGGAGGCCCCGTTTGTCGCGTGGATCGAGACGCATCCCGATTTCGAGCTCCCGGCTCGCCTCCTGATAGCTTTCCTCCTGGAGATACAGCGCTCCGAGACGCCGCTGCAGGTAAGCGCTGGGAGCCGATGTCCCGCGCACCTTTCTGTAGATCTCGATCGCCTCGGCGATCCTCTCCTGGTACTCGAACAGTCTCGCCAGAGTATCGGCCATCTCCAAATTGTGAGGGTAGCGGGCCACGCTCCGTAGGAGGATCTCTTCCGCTTCACGGTGTTGACCGGTGCGCGCGTAGACCTTCCCGAGGAGGAGCGACATCGTCGCATCGAGATTCCGGCGGCTCGAGAAAGACTGCAGCAGGTTGGCCGCTTCATTGAAGCGCGCCTGCCCGTAATAGATCCCCGCGAGCTCGCGACACGCTTCGGCGTCGGTCGGATCGGCTCGCAGCGCCTGCCGGTAGTGATCGATCGCCTCGGCTGTATTGGTGTCTGGCGAACGCCCCTCGCGCGCGAGCGTGGCATGTATGCCGCCGAGCAAACGGTGCAGCCCGGGCAGATCAGGGTCCGCCTCGGAGACCTTTCCCGCGAGTTCGCCGGCCCTCATCAGATCATGCAGCGCATACTGCAACTCGGCCAGCTCCAGGAGGAGGGGCGCGCGAGGATCCCGCTCGGCTGCTCGCTCCATCAACTGGAGGGCCATCGCGTAATCGCGCCCGAGGAGGGCCTGTTGCGCGAGGGAATAGAACTGGTAGGCCTGCGCCCGGCGGCTCAGGGAGCCGCTATCGACCCGCGCGCCGGCCTGCGCAGGAATGGTTGGAGCGATCCCCGGCAGGGCGAGGATGAGGATCACGCGGGCCAGATACTTCACCCTCATCCCTCCTCTTCCTCGTCGACACCGATCTTCAGACGGCCGGAGAATCGCCCTCGCGACACCTTCAGCTCCGTCGTCTCATACTCCTGAAATCGAATCTGGATACCATGGATGTCGTCGAATTCCTGGTCGGCGCTGATCAGCCGCACCTCGACGCGACGCTCACCGGGGGCGACGCGCAGCGACTTCGTCCAGTCCTTCTTCCCGTCCCGCCGTATGAACTTCTCATTGACCACCTCCTTGCCATCGATCCGGATCAGCACCCGGCCCGATTCCATCCGGTGTCTCAGGATCAACTTCAGCCGGGAGGTGGCGGCAGGCTCCGGGGGGCTCTGTTCGACATGTCGGACCCGCAGGGGGGCGCGGATCGCCGCGACGGAGGGCAGGTCGCGCGACGGCGAGTTGTAGAAGAAATAAGGGGATGCAGCGAGCAACAGCAGGCAGAGAAGGAAGACCGCCCAGCCGAGGCGCTGTGGTGATCCGATCGGGAGCAGAAGTCTCGACCATCGGGGAGCGAGGAAGGTAATGCCCCTCACGCTCCCCTCCTGGGAGATGTTCGGCCCGGTCGCGTCGCTCGCGGAGACCAGGGTGCGCGGTACCGAGCCGTCCCTCGCCTGCTTCCACTCGGCCACCGCAGCCTGGATATCTTCGGCCATCTCCATACAGCGGGGGTAGCGATCTGTCGATCCCTTGGAGAGGGCTTTTCTGAGAATGCGATCGAACGAGGGGGTCAGCGACGGATTAAGCTTTGACGGGGGGGGTGGATCGACGTTGACGACCTGATAGGAGATCGCAGTGACGGTGTCGCCATTGAATGGCTTCTCACCGGTCAGGAGCTGGTACAGGATGACACCAAGAGAGAACTGATCGGAGCGGCCGTCCACATCGAGGCCCGTCACCTGTTCCGGTGCCATGTAGTTGGGCGTGCCGAAGAATCGCCCGGGCTGCGTCAAACCGCCGGCCTCGAATCGCGCGATCCCGAAATCGAGGATCTTCGCCTGTCCTGCCTCGGTCATCAGGATGTTCGCGGGCTTGATGTCTCGGTGAACGACGCCGTTTTCGTGAGCGTAGTCGAGCGCGGCGGCCAGCTGTCCCACGAAATCCGCCACCTGCGACAACGGCAGGCGGCCGCCGCCAGCGATCAACTCATGAAGATTGGTGCCGGTGACGATCTCCATCGTGATGTAAGCGTCGCTCTCCGTCCCGCGCTCGCTCACATCGTAGATAGTGACGATGTTGGGGTGGTTGAGGCGGCCTGCGATCTGTGCCTCGTGAAAGAAGCGCTTGAGGAACTCCTCCTCCTCCTCTGCGCCGAGTGGGAAGGCGAAGGAAATCGTCTTAAGCGCCACGATACGGCAGATTCGCGGATCACGGGCCTTGTACACCACGCCCATCGATCCCCGACCGATCTCTTCGAGGATCTCGTATCGTCCGATCGTCTTCGGCAAGGGCATCAGCTCGAGCCCCCCTCTCCGGTCCGGCCAGCTCCGAAGCCGGAACGAGGCGAACGCCCTCTCTCTGAAGGAGCGCCGCGGAGCGCTTGAGCACCGCGATCGTGGCCGGATACGGATGGCCGATCGCCACGGCCGAGCCGTTGGCGCGTGCCTCCAGGAGAAGGTTCCGGAACTGATTTTCAATATAAGACTCGTCCCGCTTGCCGTCCAGAAAGATGGCCCTCTGGAGGGCTGGAACTCCCATTTTTCGTGCCATTTGGAAGGCCACGGAATCGGCCGTTGTCCGGCTGTCGAGAAAATAGAGCCCGCGTCTCAGCAGGAGCCCGAGGACTGTCTTCATCAGCACCGGGTCAGCGGTGGCCCGGGAGCCCATGTGATTGCTGATCCCGGAGGCATGCGGGACGTCCCGGAGAGCCTTCTCCAGGATGAGGGTAATCTCCCCCACCCTCATTTCCGGCCCGACCATCCCCTTCCCGGCATTATTCAGCGGATACCCTTCGGGCTCCATCGGGAGATGAAGGATCACCTCGTGACCGGAGGCGCTCAGTTTGTCGGTGAGGGATCGCGAGTATCTCTGAAAAGGCAGGATCGCAAAGGTCAATGGGAGTCCCATCCCCGCGAGCTCGAGGGCGGGGCGCTCAAGGTA
This sequence comes from Acidobacteriota bacterium, assembly GCA_027297005.1. The sequence goes on along the minus strand of JAPUIN010000168.1, from coordinate 1,272 downwards.
GCCTACGTCGTCGATGATGATGGCGATCCGTGGGGCGGGCGGCCCTGCGTCAACCCAGTCCGGATCAGAAGGGGATGCGGGAACGGTTTGATGGTCGGCCCCGAGGGGCGAAACTTCCGCGGCAGGCCTGATTTCATGGGCAAGGGGGGAGTGTGATCGGCCCGGCTCGACAGGGCCCCGCTCGAGCCACGACAGCAGAGCGACGCTCCCTGCCAGCAGCGCCGCCAGGATCACGAGAGGCCAAACAGTAGCCCGGCGCGCCGCGCGGCCCCGTTTCAGGCGGCGGACCGGGAGGCCGCCCGCGCCTGCCCTTTCAGGTATTCAATCGCCTTCTGCCGCTGTGGGTCCCCCTCCTCGCGCTCATCCCCCTCAATCTCTAAATCGGGCTCGAGCCCTTCTCCATTCCACTCCTTACCCTCGGGTGAGCGGAACCGTCCAACAGCGAGAATGACGCCGTCCCCATTACGCAGCGGAAGAAGCTGGTGGCGGGTGCCCAGGCCCCAGGTCTTCTCCCCCAGCAGCGGAGCGCTGATCACGTCCCTGAGGGCCGCCGCGAATAGCTCGCAGGTCCCGGAGGTTCCTTCATCCACCAGAACGGCGACCGGGTTCTCCCAGGCGATCTTGCGTCCGTCAGCCAGATACGCCTTGTCTCCTTCATAACGGTCGGTGACCGTCACGATCGTGCCGTCCGGAATGAACAGGCTGGCCATGCCGATCGCCTCCGCCAGGGATCGCGATGAACAGCCACGGAGATCGAGAAGAAGGCGAACGGCATTATTTTCTCGAAAGACGGCCAGGGATCGATCCAGGATGCGGGCATCCCCCGACTCGATCCCGGTGATCCGGACGAGACCGACCCCTTCCATGAGGCTGGTGTCGCCGATCCCGCTGTCGCTTCGAGTTGAGCGCTTCAATGTGATCGTTTTGCGCCCGGTCCCCTCGACCGAGTTAACGACGATCGAGACCTCACTGTCTTCTGCGCCCCGCAGTGCCTGGGTCGCCTCCCAGACTCCCATCAAGCGTGTCGACAGGCCATCGATGTTGACCAGAACATCTCCGGTGCGGAATCCCGCCTCCGAAGCGTTAGAGCCCGGAGCCGCGGAGATCACCACGACGTAGCCACGCCGTTTAGTCAGCGCGAGCCCGACATCCGCCGGGCCGCGATTCACGCCGCGACTCGCGCGGCTGAATTCGTCGGGAGTCAGGTACTCGTTTCCGGGATCGAGTGATTCGAGCATGCCCCGGTAGGCCCCCTCCATCACGGTCTCGATC
>JAPUIN010000167.1 GCA_027297005.1 Acidobacteriota bacterium | reverse complement strand
AAGTTCGTCGCCGATCAACTCACCGGCACCAAGGGCCTCGTCTGAGGAGCCGGCATGCCGCGACCGTGGTGGTGCCGCGAGGGTCTCGACATCAAGGGGGCACGGCTGCAATTCGCCGGGCGCGATGCGGAAGCGATCGCGCGTGAGCACGGCACTCCCCTCTACGTCTTCGACACGGCCCGCGTGGAGACGAATCTCCGCCGTCTGACGGCGGCCTTCGACCGGGCCGGCGCTCCCTACCGGATCCTGTTCGCGCTCAAAGCCAATCGCCAGCCGGCGGTCCTGGACAGGCTCCGGGCGACTCGTCTCGTCGGCATCGACGCCTGTTCACCCAACGAAGTCGACCTGGCGCTCGAGCGGGGCTGGCGTCCGGAGGAGATCTCCTTCACCGGAACGAGCCTCAGCCCGCGTGATCTCGATCGGCTCCTTGCCCACCCGATCCGGATCAACCTCGACTCCCTCAGCGCAATCCGCCAGGTCGGAGAGCGCTCCCCGGGACGGGCCATCGGCCTGCGTATCAACCCCGGCGTCGGCGCGGGATTCTCCGCCAAGATGACTTATTCGGGTGACAAGCCGACGAAGTTCGGGATCTATCCCGATCAGATCGACGAGGCGCTGGATCTGGCCCGCCGCCATCAGATGGTCGTCCGCGGGCTGCACTTTCACATCGGGTCGGGATGGCTGAGCGAGGGGGTCGAACGGGTGGTCGAGGCCACGCGTCGTGTGGCGCAGATGGCGAGCAAGCTCCCCGAGGTGGATTACATCAACGTCGGAGGAGGCATCGGTATCCGCAGGGTGGCGTCGGAGGGTGAGGTCGATCTCAATGCCTACGCTTCGGGGATCGCCGGCGCTCTGTCGAGGCTGAAGACGACGATCATCTGTGAGCCTGGGGATTTCATCGTCCAGGACGCCGGCATCCTCCTTGCCGAGGTCGTCTGCATCGATCGCAAGGGGGGGGTCGACTTCGTCGGCGTCGACTGCGGCTATAACGTTTACTGCAGCAACGTGTTCTTTAGTCTCCCGCAGGAGGTGGTGCTGTGCCGCGCCGCCAATGCTCCCGCCGTCCTCACCTGCACGCTGGCCGGTAATATCAACGAAGCGAGTGACATCTTTGCCGAGGATTGCCGCCTGCCGGAGGTTCGGGAGGGAGATATGCTGGCGCTCCTGAACACGGGCGGATACGGCGCCGCCCTCGCCTCGACGCACTGTTTTCGTCCCCACGCCGGTATCGTTTCGATCTAGTGTCCTGCCAGGACGAGCCCGGAATGGCTCCCCACGTCGCGCCCTCGCGGCGCGCCGGCGGGAATCACATCATGTTCAACTGCAGTTTGGCGGCCTCGGTCATCTTGTCGGGCCCCCACGGCGGATCCCAGATGACATCGACTTTGGCCTTCGACACGCCGGGGACGGCGCGGATGCGGGCCTCGATATCGGGAGGAAGAGTGCCGGCCACCGGGCACATCGGGGAAGTCAGCGTCATGGTGACCAGCACCCCCCCTTCGGCGTCCACCGAGATGTCGTAGATCAGCCCCAGCTCGTAGATGTTGACCGGAATTTCCGGGTCGTAGACCGACTGCAGCGCCTCGATGATCTGGCCCTCGAGGGCGCGAATCCCTGGATCGGCGGCAGTCGCGCCGCGCTGGTGCATCGGTCCCTTGAACCCCGTGGCCTCACTCTCACCCATGGTCATCTCCCCTCCTACGCCACGTCACTCAGTCGTGGCAACCTTCTGACTGTTCCGCAGCGCCGCCATCAGAGTGTGCCAGGCCAGCGTCGCGCATTTCACCCTGACCGGAAAATCGCGCACTCCCGAGAAGACGACGAGCTTGCCGAGCCGATCCGTCGCCGGGGTCTCACCGCCGCCGCCCGTGACCAGGTCATGAAAGGTCCGGAACATCGTCTCGGCCTCCGCGCGCGACTTCCCCTTGAGACTCTCGGTCATGAGCGACGCGGAAGCCTTAGAGATGGCGCATCCCGACCCCTCGAAGCTGATGTCGCTGACGATGTCACCATCCAGGTGAAGGTACACCGTCAGCCGGTCACCGCACAGCGGGTTGAACCCTTCGGCGCGCTGGTTCTCCCCACTCATGTTGTGGAAGTTGCGCGGCCGCCGGTTATGGTCGAGGATGACCTCCTGATAGAGATCGGTCAGATCGGTCATACCGCGAACACCTTCAGCACCTTGCGGACTCCGTCGGCGAGGGCATCGACCTCGGCGCGTGTATTGTAGAACGACAGCGAGGCCCGCGCCGTCGCCGGCACTCCGTACCGATCCATGAGCGGCTGCGTGCAGTGGTGCCCCGCGCGGACCGCGATCCCTTCACTGTCCAGAATCGTTCCGATGTCGTGAGGATGGACTCCATCGAGGACGAACGACACGACGCTCGCTTTTTCCTTCGCGCGACCGATGATGCGCGCCTGCGGAATCGCCTCGATCACCCTCGTGGCGTGCTCGAGAAGATCCCGCTCGTGTGCCTCGACCGCTGAACGGTCGACGGCCAGCAGGTAGTCGATCGCCGCCCCCAGTCCGATCGTTCCCGCCACGTTCGGCGTCCCCGCCTCGAACTTGTGCGGGATCCGGTTGTACTGGGTCTTCTCGAAGGTGACGGAACTAATCATGTCACCGCCACCCTGGTAGGGAGGCATCGCCTCCAGATGCTCCGCCTTGCCGTACAGCTCACCGATCCCGGTCGGCCCGTACGCCTTGTGCCCGGAAAAAGCGTAAAAATCGCAGTCGAGATCCTGCACGTCGACGCGGTAATGGGGCACTGCCTGGGCGCCGTCCAGCAGCACCGGGATGCCTCGGCGGTGGGCCATCGCGATCACATCGTGCACCGGATTGACGGTCCCGAGCGTGTTCGACACGTGCACCATCGAGACGATCCGGGTCCTCGGGGTCAGGAGTTTCTCGAACTCACCGAGGATCAGATCCCCGTCCTCCGAGATCGGGACGACCCGCAGCCGGGCCCCCTTCTCCTCACACAGCATCTGCCACGGCACGATCCCCGAATGGTGCTCCATGTGGGTGATCAGGACCTCGTCACCGCTTCCGACCCGGGACCGGCCGAAGGTCTGAGCCACGAGGTTGATCGCCTCGGTCGTGCCACGGGTGAAGATGATCTCCCGATCCTCCTTGGCGTTGAGCAGGCGCCGCGCCTTGCTCCGCACCGCCTCGTAGTCGGCCGTTGCGCGTTCACTCAGAGCGTGCAGCCCACGATGGACGTTGGAGTTGTCGCGGGAGTAAAACTTCACCACCGCGTCGATAACGACCTGCGGCTTCTGAGCGGAAGCGGCATTGTCGAGGTAGATGAGAGGCCGACCATTCACATTCTGATGCAGGGCCGGGAAATCACGGCGAATCGCCTCAACGTCGAACGGCCGGGTCTCTGTTCGCGCCTGCGTCGTCGTCTTCACGGGGTCACCTTCGTGTCCTGCCGGTGGCCGTCGTGCAGCCTCATAAACAGGAGGCACTCCAGGCCGGTGCGCACCGGCTCGATCCGGATGCGCCCGAGAACGTCGCTGATGAACGCCTGGATGAGGATGTTGCGCGCCATCTCGCTCCCGATGCCTCGGGATCGCAGGTAGAAGAGCGCGTCCTCCTCAAGCTGCCCGATCGTCGCCGCATGCGAGCACTTAACGTCGTCGGCGCTGATCAGCAGGGTCGGTTTGGTGTCGACGAGCGCATCGTCTGACAGCAGCAGGTTCCTGTTCACCTGGCGCGCGTCCGTCTTCTGGGCGTCGGGCCGCACGATGACCGTGCCATCGAAGATCCCACGCGACCGCCCCTCCAGCACCCCTTTGTAGAGCTCCCGGCTGGTGCCGTGCGGGCGGGCGTGATCGATCACCGTATGGTTGTCGACATGCTCGGTTCCGTGCGTGACGTACAGACCGTTCAGCGTACAGTCGGCTCCATCTCCGTCCAGGACGACATTGATGTCGTTGCGGATGAGCGCTCCCCCGATCGAGATCACGTGAGACGTGAGGCTCGCGCCGCGACCGACCCGCGCCTCCAGGGTGCCGACGTGATACGCGCCCTCCCTCTCGCGCTGCAGGAGGGTGTGGTCGACGATCGCCCCGTCGGCCACCGCGATCTCGGTGACCACGTTGGTGAAGCTGGCGCCCCCGTCGAGTCCGGCGTAGCTCTCGAGGACGGTCACCTGGCTTCCCTCCCCCGCAACGATCAGGTTACGCGGGTGGGACATGACCGGCTTCCCGTTCGTCGAGGAGACGAACAGGAGATGGATCGGCTCGTCCACCACGACCCCCTTTGGCACATGGATGAACGCGCCATCGCGCAGGAAGGCGGAGTTCAGTGCCGTGAATGCCTGTCCCTCCGTCCCCACCAGCCTGCCGAGGTGTGGCTCGATCAGTTCCCGGCGTGAATCGAGCGCCTCATCGAGGCTGCCGACCGAGACTCCGCGCGGCAGGGTGCGGGTGCGCGACAGCTTCGGCACGAACCGGCCGTTGATGAAGACGAGGTGGGTGCATTCCCAAGGCTCGAAGGTCAGCTGCTCGAAGAGGTCCGGTGTCAGGGCATCGGCGCTCGCCTCGGGCTTGAGCGCGAATGGAGTGGTGGCGATCGGCACCACGCTCGTATAGCGCCATGCCTCGTCGCGTGTGGTCGGAAATCCGAGCGACTCGAATCGCTCGATCCCCTTCTGCCGCATCGCGCCGATCCACGATCGTCCGTTTCCGGGCAGATCCCTGGCGAAGTGCGCGTAAGCGGCGAGATACAGGTCCTTCCCGTCCTTCGTTCTGCTTGTCGTCGGCATGGTCCGGTCTCAGACGGTGGCGGGGCGGGACGCTTCATTGGCGGCACCGATCCACGCGTACCCCTTCTCCTCCAGCTTCAGCGCCAGACCCTTATCGCCCGACATCACGATCCGTCCCTCGGTGAGCACGTGGACCCGGTCCGGAACGATGTAGTTCAACAACCGCTGATAATGGGTAATCACCAGGATGGCCCGCCCGGGATCGCGCAGCGCGTTGACACCGTTGGCGACCACCTTCAGCGCGTCGATGTCGAGACCCGAATCGGTCTCATCGAGAATGGCCAGCTTCGGATTGAGCACGGCCATCTGGAAAATCTCGTTGCGTTTCTTCTCGCCCCCGGAAAAGCCTTCATTCACGGAGCGGTTGAGAAGACTGTGATCCATCTCGATGAGCTTCATCCTTTCCTTGACCATGGTCAGAAAATCGAGGGCGTCGAGCTCCGGCTCACCGCGGTGCTTGCGGACAGCATTGACCGCCGCCTTGAGGAAGTACATGTTGCTGACCCCCGGGATTTCCACCGGATACTGAAAGGCGAGGAAGACACCCTCACGCGCCCGGTTCTCCGGGGAGAGCTCGAGGAGGTTCTTGCCTTCGTACAGAACTTCCCCCTCGGTGACCTCGTAAGTCGCGTGTCCGGCCAGCACATGCGCGAGGGTGCTCTTGCCGGAGCCGTTGGGGCCCATGATGGCGTGGACCTCGCCGGCGTTCACCTTGAGATCGATCCCGTTGAGGATCGCCTTGCCATTGACCTTCACGTGCAGATTTCTGATCTCGAGCATGTGGGTTCCTCAAACGGTGCGTCCGGAGGGGGAATCCCGGGGGGGGGGCCTAGCCGACGCTGCCCTCCAGGCTGACGCCGAGCAATTTCTGCGCTTCCACGGCGAACTCCATCGGGAGCTCCCGGAAGACCTCCTTGCAGAATCCATTGACGATCATCGACACCGCATCCTCGGTCGAAATGCCGCGCTGACGGAAGTAGAAGATCTGATCCTCACCGATCTTCGAAGTCGACGCCTCGTGCTCCAGGCGCGCCGTACTGTTTCTGACTTCGACGTAGGGGAACGTATGGGCGCCGCACTTGTCTCCCAGCAGCAGCGAATCGCACTGCGAGTAGTTACGGGCACCCTCCGCCCCCTTCATCATCTTGACCGCGCCGCGGTATGTGTTCTGTCCGTGCCCCGCCGAGATCCCCTTGGAGATGATCGTGCTGCGCGTGTTCTTTCCGATGTGGATCATCTTGGTCCCGGTATCGGCCTGTTGGTAATTGTTGGTCAGCGCAACCGAGTAGAACTCACCGACTGAATCATCTCCCAGTAAGATGCAACTCGGGTACTTCCAGGTAATGGCCGAACCGGTTTCCACCTGCGTCCACGAGATATGCGATTTTCGCCCTAG
>JAPUIN010000166.1 GCA_027297005.1 Acidobacteriota bacterium | reverse complement strand
AGAAGACCGACCTGGTGGTGTGGTATACGATCGGCATGCACCATCTTGTCCGTGGCGAGGACTGGCCCGTCATGCCGGTCCTGTGGCGCAGTTTTGAGCTGAGGCCATTCGACTTCTTCGATCGCAATCCGGCGCTCGATCTGCCGCGAAGTCCGTAGGCAGAAACTCCAAGGTGAAAGATTTCAGCAGGAGTGTCCTGACTCTATAAAACGGAGTGGACCATGAGCGAACTCATCGGCATCAATCTCGCGATGCAAACCCCGATGCATGCTGATGGCAGCATCGACTATGTGCGCTGGGAAGAACTCATCGATCTCTATATCGACGCCGGTGTCCATGGGCTGGTGCTTGGCGCCGGCACCGGGCAGCACCCTTACCTGACCCAAAAGGAATGCAACCAGCTTTACGAGCTCGGTGCCCGACGTATCGACGGGCGTTGTAAACTGGTTTGCCAGACATCGGCGCTGGTGCAAGACGAAGTCATCGAACGCTCGCTGCATGCACAGGGACTCGGCGTCGACGCGTTGATGATTCTGCCGCCCTACCTCGAAGGCCCCGTCGATGATGACGGGCTGTTCAGGTTTTATGAGACGATTGATGCCGCGGTCGAAACCGATATCATCGGCTACAACTTCCCGCAAGTCACTGGCATCGGAATTTCGGTTAATCTGTTCAAACGCCTGAACCAGCTCGAGCATTTCAACTATATCAAGGACAGCGCCGGCGACCTGACCATCCACCAGGAGTACCTCGCCACAGGTTACAAGGTGCTGAACGGGTGCGATCCCAATACCGTGTTCGCCTTGATCGCCGGGGCGCAAGGTTGTATCTGGGGCGGTGCTAACTACATGCCCCGCGAAAGCGTGCAGCTGTTTGACCTGGTCGCGAAGGGTGATATCGCCGGCGCCATGGCGCTTTGGTCGCGCATGATCCCCTCGCTGCTGTATATCTGGCGCGGTAACTATGTCCCCAAAGTCAAGGCCGCCTGTCACCAACGCGGCTTCGATGGCGGCAGCGTGCGCGCGCCGCTGCAGGATCTATCCGCCGACGAGGCAGCCGTGCTCGCGGCCTGTCTCGAACCTTTGGGTTAACAACATATGAGCGGCAGACAATGACGACAGGGAGCTAGGGCGGGAGGAGCGCGTTGTGAACCACACCCGTGAGGTATTGTCGAGATCCTCATCTCCTCACGAGTGGCTCGACCCGGATCTTCCACGCGTCGTGATCGTCCGGTCCCGACGGCCCGATCATCCCCTCCGCCGACTCGAGCAGCGCCTGAGGCTCATAGACGACACCCGCCTTGATGACGAGGCGAACATCCCGCGCGGCCGTGATGTCCTCGAGCGGATTGCCTGTCACTATAAACAGATCCGCGAGCTTACCGGACTCGATGGAGCCGAGCTGGTCACCCACGCCCAGAGCGTTGGCGCCATTGATCGTGGCCGCCTTGAGCACCGCCACAGGCGGCAGTCCCGCGTACACCATGGCCAGGAGTTCCCGGTGGTAGGCGAACCCAGGAAGAAGCGGTCCGTAGACCGGTTCATCGGTGCCTACCAGGAGAAGGTGGCCACCGCCGGCCTCGTAAAACGCCTTGAGTTCCACCATCCTCTGCTTAAATTCCTGGGGATCTTCGGTGCTCGCGTCGGAACCCGCCGCACGACGTTGCTCAAACAGCGTCCGGGTATAGGGTGTGAAGAACTTGCCTTCATCCATCCACACCATGTCGAGCCCTGAATTTTTCCGCAGCCCAGCGCCTCCGTACATTTGCAGGTTGGCGTCGAAATAGACATCGTTTTCCAGGAACAGATCGATCATCTCGCCAAGATGTGAGCTTGCCGCGCCCCCGCTCCCCAGGGTGAGCCAATGCTCGATCCGATCGATGCCCATTTGAATTGCTTCCTTTGGATCGACATCGTAGCGATCCTGGTAATTCGCCAGATGCCCCGTCGTCGTCATCCCACGCTTGTGCGCCTGATCGATCAGGATCTTCGCCTCCGCTGGAGTCGCCTGCTTGATCTTGATGCTCGTCACGCCGCGATCGGCCCAGGTGTCGACTTCGGCGCGGATCTCAGTCTCCGTGATGTCATTGGGCCATGCGGGGCAATCGTCCGCAGCGGTCTCGATCTGATACTCGCACCTGAAGGCGCCGAAGTAGGGACCTGAGGCGAAGATGCGTGGTCCGATCGCCTCGCCACGGTCGATGCGATCCCGGGCCTCGATGACCCGTTCAGGAAAAAACTCCCCGGCGGACCAGGTCGAGGTCACGCCATTGGCGAGAAAGATGACCGGATTATAGGTGACGTCCTCTGCGCGCCCCTCGTCGACGAGGTCCAGGTTGTAGTGGGCATGCAGGTCGAACATGCCCGGCAGGATGGTCGCAGAATCATCCAGATCGATCAGCCTGGCTGCGGGGAAGCTGCGCCCCGTCAGGTCGGCACCGACCTCGATAAACTTCCCGTCGCGGATCACGATCCCCGTGTTTCGAGATCGGGAATCGCGGATCCCATCAAAGAGCCAACCTCCCCGGATCACCAGTTCGCCCGTTGGCTCGGAGGCCGACCGCTGCGTGGAATCCGGGCTGCCGCAGGCACCCAGGAGCGTCAAGAGGCTGCACACGAAAAGGATGGTCGTCGGTCGAAGCTGTCCTGTCATTCTGAATCCTCACCGCTCTCCAACGCCCGGCGGAGTGCAAGTGTAGCAGAGGATCGATCCGAGGGTCGGATCTTCTCGGCATGAGGACGGTCGTGGCAACCAGCCCCATCCAGACATCTCCTCCGATGCATCGCCTCATCATGATATCCTTCCGTCACGCGATTAGGCACAATGCGGGACAATTCCGGCAAGAAGTGAGGACAAATGCGGCGCGCCAACCTGATCCTCATCGGTGCGTGGATTCTTGTGGTGGTTTCCCTGGTTGGTTGTACCAAGAAGAGGACTGAAGATTTTGATATTCTGATCAGGAACGGGAAGATCGTTGATGGGACGGGAACTTCCGGCTTTCAGGGGGACATCGGCATCATCGATGACACCATCGTCGAGCTAGGGGACCTGGCTCGCAAAACGGCCGTGAAAACCATTGACGCCGAGGGTTCGGTCGTCTCTCCCGGATTCATAGACGTCCACACACACAGCGACGAGGGATTGGGCCGCCCCGGATCGAATGCAAATCTCAATTATCTGATTCAAGGCGTCACCACGGTCGTGACCGGCAATTGCGGGGTCGGTACATTTGAGATCGCCGACACCAAAGCGAAATGGGAGGAGCAGGGTATCGGGACGAACGCCGTCCATCTGGTTGGATTCGGCGATGTCCGGAGAGCGGTGCTGGGGACGGAACCGCGCGCGCCTGAACCGGAAGAACTGGAGAAGATGCGGTCGATCCTTCGACAGGCGATGAGGGAGGGAGCCTGGGGCATGAGCACCGGGTTGGAATACGTCCCCGACCGTTATTCGACGACCGAAGAGATCATTCAAGCGGCGAAAGTCATTGGTGAGTTTGGAGGAGTCTACGCCAGCCACCAGCGCAACGAATTCGATCGTGTACCCGAGGCGACTCGAGAAACCATCCGCATCGCCGAGGCAGCGGGTGTCCGGGCCCTTGTATCTCATCTGAAGGTATGTAGAAAGAACGCCTGGGGAATGATGAAGGACGTCGTCGAGGTCATCAACGATGCTCGCGCGCGGGGAGTCGACATCGTCGCGGATATGTATCCCTATCACTTTGCGGGAGGAGGACCGATCATACCGATCGCCACAAACTCCGGATGGTCCCCCTTTCATCTTCCGAACGATCTGGAACCGTTTGCGGAGCTCAGAGAAAAGATGTCCGATCGGAATCTGCAGGACGAGCAGAAGAAGAAGTTGAGAGAGCAGTATGTGGATGAGCTCGCAAAAGCGCTTGCAGATGATTCGAAACGCCGCCAGATAAGGCAATCCGTGCTCATGGGCAACCCTCATCAGCTGAACCCCGTAGCCGTGGGAGGCTGGGATAGCTATTTAGTCGTCCTGGCCGAGAAAAATGGGGATCTCGTCGGGAAAATTCTTTCGGACATCGCCGAGGAACAGGGGAGAGAGCCTTTTGATCTCGCGGCGGACCTGGTCATCGACGAGCCCGACCTGTACGTGGCCTGCGGGGTCATGTCGGAAGAGGACATGCGGCACGCCATGGAACAAGATTGGCTGATGTTCTCCAGCGATGGAGATGCAGTCCCCATGGTCGACGAAACTGACAGACCCGTCGTCGATCATCCTAGAGCCTTTGGCAGTCAGACCAGGGTACTCCGAAAGTTCGTCAGAGAAGAGAAGATATTGACACTGGAAAATGCCATCAGAAAGATGACCTCTCTTCCGGCGCAGTTCCTTCGGATGAAAGACAGGGGGTTGCTCGCTAGCGGATACAAGGCGGATGTTGTGATATTTGATCCGGAGACCGTCAGGGATCGGGCCACCCACGCCAATGCTCACGAGTACAGCACCGGAGTCGAAACGGTGATTGTAGGTGGAAAGATAAGCATCGAGAACGGTGAATACAACGGTGCGCTCAATGGGAAGCTTCTGTTGTTGACGGAGAACCACTAAATCATCTTGACCTGCTCCCGTTTGTTATACCACCCCTTATGTGAGTCCCAGAGCCATTGTCGCCGGAGCAGGCAAGCGTCGAGAATCTGAAGGCCGGGTACAAACGGTTCTCGGCCCGTTGTTCCTCCGCCGGTCTAATCGCCGATGCCCGCGCGATCGAGCAGGAAGGCGTACTGGAACGCCCTCTGTTTGTAGCGCTTGTAACGACCGGACACGCCCCCGTGGCCTGCCTCCATCCTGGTTCTCAGCAGCAACAGGTTGTCATCCGTTTTGGTCACCCTCAGCTTGGCCACCCACTTGGCCGGCTCGAAGTACTGCACCTGCGAGTCGTAAAGGCTCGTGGTGACAAGCATGTTCGGGTAGTCATGGGCCTCGACGTTGTCGTAGGGTGAGTAGGACAGCATATAGTCGTAGTAGTCCTTTTTCCGAGGGTCTCCCCACTCGTCGTACTCGCTGGAGGTCAGCGGGATACTCTCGTCCAGCATCGTCGTCACGACATCCACGAAGGGCACAGCGGCGATGGCGCCCTCGAACAGATCTGGTCGCATGTTGACCACGGCGCCGATCAGCAATCCACCGGCGCTACCCCCGGTGATGAAAAGCCGCTCCGGCCGGGTGTAGTTCTGTTTCACGAGGTACTCGCCGCAATCTATGAAGTCGGTGAACGTGTTCTTCTTATTGAACAGCTTGCCGTCCTCGTACCACAACCGCCCCAGTTCCTGGCCGCCACGGATGTGGGCCAGGGCATAGATGAAGCCACGATCGAG
>JAPUIN010000165.1 GCA_027297005.1 Acidobacteriota bacterium | reverse complement strand
TCGATCGACACATAGGAATGTGACTCGAAGACGCGGAGCTTGCGTACACGGTCGGTGCTAATGCGGCTGGCAGTGACGTTCGCCACACAGCCATTCTTAAACCGGAGGCGCGCGTTGGCGATGTCCGCCTTGTCGGTGAGCGCGTTGACCCCCACCGCCTCCACATCGGCCACCTCGGATGGAACCAGACTCAGGATCACGTCGAGATCATGAATCATGAGATCCAGCACGACATCGACATCGGTACTGCGGGCGGTGAACACGCCGAGGCGATGCGATTCGATGAACCGCGGATCACGAATGTGGGCGGCCGCTGCCCGCACCGCCGGATTGAAGCGCTCCGTGTGGCCGACGAGGACCGGACGCCCGGCCCGCTCCCCCGCCTCGACCAGCGCCTCGGCCTCCTCGAGAGTGGCGGTCATCGGCTTCTCGACAAGGACGGCCCTGCCGGCCTCGAGGCTCATGCAGGCGACATCGTGATGCATCACGGTCGGGACCGCCACGGTGACCGCTTCCACATCCCCGGGAAGATCACGCGGATCGGTCAGGGCCGGCACGGAGTAGCGCGCGCCGATAGCCCGGGCGCGTTCCGGATCGCGGTCGACCACAGCAACGAGTTCCGCCCCGGGCAGACCGGCGAGAATGCGGGCGTGATGCTGGCCCAGGCTGCCGACCCCGATCACCGCCACGCGGACCGCGCCCGCGCGGCGCGCTTCGTTCGTCAGCGGATCACCCCCCGCTGGCTCGTCCGAATGAAGGAGGTTAGATGCTGCACCTCCGGTCCCTCCGGGATCTCCTTCTCCAGCCGCGCGAGCGCCTTTTCGAGCGCCAGACGCGATCGAAACAGGATGCGGTAGGCACGCTTCAGGTCACGAATCGACTCGGCCGGGAATTTCTTGCGCTCGAGCCCGATGACATTGATGCCGTAACTCTTCGCGCGGTTACCGACCGTCAGGACGAACGGCAGCGCATCCTGAATGATGACCGAGTAGCCGCCGATGTAGGCCTGCTGACCGATGCGACAGAACTGGTGCACGCCCGAGAAGGCTCCAATCGTCGCTCCGTCCTCAATCGTGACGTGCCCGGCGAGCGTCGCCGCGTTGGCAAAGATCACATTGCTGCCAACCTGACAGTCATGCGCGATGTGCGTGCCGGCCATGAGAAGATTGCCCGATCCCACCCGGGTGACCCCGCCGCCTCCCGCCGTGCCGCGATGGACGGTCACCCCTTCGCGGAAGGTGTTGCCATCCCCCACCTCGAGAGTCGTCCGCTCCCCCGCATATTTGAGATCCTGGGGCTCCATGCCGAGACAGGCGAAGGGAAAGATGCGGTTGCCCGCCCCGAACGTCGACGGGCCCTGCACGACGGAGTGCGGCATGAGGACACAAGCATCTCCAAGCGTGACTTCAGCGCCGACGATCGAGTATGCACCAATCTGGACGTTCTCTCCGATCTTCGCGGACGGATCGATCTCGGCCGTGGGATGAATCCCGGAACGCTGGCTCACGGCGCTCCCGTGCCGGGTGCGGCGCGATCGACCATCGAGGAGAGCAGCTCGGCCTCGGCCACAAGATCGTCTCCCACATAGGCCTCGCCCCGAAGGCGCGCCATGCGGGTGCGTCTCTTCAGCACGGTGACCTCGAATCGGATCTGATCCCCAGGCACGACCGGCCGGCGGAACTTGGCGCCGTCGATCCCGGCGAAGTAGACCAACTTGCTGTCGCGATCCGGCATGCTGCGCAGCATCAGCACCGCGCCGACCTGCGCCATCGCCTCGACGATCAGAACCCCCGGCATGATCGGGTAACCGGGAAAGTGGCCCTGGAAGAACGGCTCGTTGAAGGTGACGTTCTTGATCCCGACGATCCTCTTCCCCTCCTCGATGGAGAGGATGCGATCGACCAGCAGCAGCGGGTAGCGATGCGGCAGGATCTCGAGAATCTGCCGGATGTCCAGTCCTTCCCGGGTTTCAGTCATCCACTCTCCTCCGCACGCTCAACGGGAGCGCCGGGCGCTCTTCCGACCCGTTCGCGTCCGGTTCCCGCCTCGCGACACCGTGCTGGCCGGGACCTTGCCGACCCGTTCCCTCCGCTCCCCGACCGCCTTTTCAAGCCGGGCGACCCTGCGCAACAGTTCCGGCAGGCGGCGCGCTGCCGCCTTTCCCTTCTTCCACTCCCGATGATCGACAGCCGGATGACCGATGACGAACGAGCCGGGCGGCAGATCCTGGAGCACCGCCGACTTGGCCCCGACGACCGTTCGCTCTCCGAGTTTCAGGTGTCCGGCCGCGCCACTCTGCCCCGCCAGGATCACCCGCGAACCGAGAGTCGTGCTTCCGGCGATCCCCGCTTGCGCGACCAGGATCGATCCCTCACCGATCACGACGTTATGCGCGATCTGAACCAGATTATCGACCTTCGTTCCGCGCCCCACCACGGTGCTCCCGAACGTGGCCCGATCGATCGTAGTGCAGGCACCGATCTCGACATCATCCTCGATGATCACGTTCCCGACCTGCGGGATCTTAGCGCGGCTTCCGTCGGTCTCGGCATACCCGAAGCCGTCGCTGCCAAGGATGCTCCCCGCATGGACGATCACTCGCTCGCCGAGAACCGACCCCGCGTAAACGACGACGCCGGCATGGAGTACCGAGTCGGCCCCAATGCAGACATCATCGCCGAGGACGACGTGCGGCATGATCACTGTCCGGTCACCCACCCGGCACCGGCGTCCCACCACGGCGAATGGACCGATCGAGACATCTGGCCCGCAGCGGGCATCCTCACCGAGCACGGCCTGCGGGCTGATGCCCGGCTCTGGCGGCACGCTCTCAAAAAACAGCCCCATCACCGAGGCGAGCGCCGCGTAAGGGTTATCAACCACGATCAGATTGCGGCCCGAAACGCGATCGGAGGATCCGACGATCAGCGCCGCGGCCCGCGAGGTGCCGGCGGCGCTGCGATAGCGGGGGTGGGCAATGAAGCTGAGATCGTCCGGGCCGGCACGATCGAGGGGCTGGATCCCTGCGATCACCCGGCCCGCATCTCCATGCACCCGGCCACCGAGCCGGGTCGCGATCTCTCCGAGGGTATAGGTTCCCACGCCTGAATCCCTGGGCGCGACGCGGCTCGCCTCGGCCCTACCTCGAGCCGGGCGCGCTCCCGGCTGCCTCCGACTCGGACGCGACCTCGTGCATCGCGTTGAACTTGGCGATGAGGTCCTGGGTCACGTCCGCGCGCGGGGCGCTGTATCCGACGATTTCCGAACTCAGGATGACGGTGTAGTTCCCTTCCTTGCCGAGCGCCTCGATGGTCTCCATCAGCATCCTCTGGAACCGCCCCTGCACTTCATTGAGCTGATCGTTCATCTCCCGCTTGGCGTCGGTGTTTAACCGCTCCAGTTCGATGCGCTTGTTCTGAACGTCCCTCTGCATCGCCTGGATCTTGTCCTCACTGAGGCTCGCCTGCTGTTGACGGAGCCTGTCGACCAGAGACTCGATCTCCTTCTGCTTCTTTTCAATCCGATCCTGCAGCCTGTTCGCCGAGTTCGAGAGGCTCTCATTGTAATTGCGGCCGACGTCGCTCAGCCTCCAGATGGCCTCAGGATCGAAGACCCCGACCCGAACCGACGCCTCCTGGGCGGCAGCAAAGCCCGTTGCAACGAGCAGTGTGGCGAGAACGAGCCCGATCCTGTATCGCATCTGACTCTCCTTCACGTACGTGCGATCTTTTGATTATACCACAGCGGCTTATGTCGTCGGCTGGGGGCGCAATGGCGCGTCAGAACGTCTTGCCGATGCTGAAGATGAAATTTGAGGCATCCTCCCCGCGGCGCGGGTCCTGAATGATCCCGTAGATCAGGCGCAGGGGGGCCTGGAAGACCGGCAGGTAAAACCTCATCTCGATCCCGTAGTCGACCCGCAGGTTGTCGATCGAGATATCCTCGTGGTCGTCAAACGCGTTCCCGGCGTCGTAGAAGAGGGCAAACTCCACGGTGCTGGACAGGGGAATGCTGTATTCGGCGTTGAACAGCACGTACCGGTTGCCGCCCGGAAGCACGGTGCCGAAGATGCCGTCGCCGTTGGTGTCCTCCCCCGGATCCAGCACGCCGTTGCCGTTGACATCCTCACCGAAGTCGAGAAGCCCGTTGCCGTTGAGATCCTCGCTGTCCAGCAGGCCATTGCCGTTGACGTCCTCACCAGGATCGAGCACCCCGTTGCGGTTCAGATCCTCCGTGTCGAGAATCCCGTTCATGTTGAGATCCTCGGGGGGATCGAGCACGCAGTTGCCGCGATCGAATTCTCCGGGATCCTGCACACCGTTCCCGTTCAGATCCTCGCATGGA
Source organism: Acidobacteriota bacterium (assembly GCA_027297005.1). Next base: position 1,997 of record JAPUIN010000165.1, on the reverse strand, counting down.
TCGAACACCCCGTTCGGGTTGCGGTCTTCGGGAAAATCGATCAGCCCGTTGCCGTTCACATCGACGTCCGATCGTACCGGGCTCACCTCGCGCGTCCGGAAGACCCGCAGACTGCGCTCTCCGCCCAGGAAGAAACGCTCGAAAGTCGGCACCGCGCGTCCATCGAACCCCTCCACGTACCCCAGCCCCATGTGCAGTCCGAGATAGTGGCGGCGGCGGAGACCGGGGAGATAGATGGTGCCATCGAGACGCGGCTTGATGAAGTAGTTGTCACCGCCCAGGAAACCGCCGGCATACTCGACGCTGGTCGAAATGCGGGTCCCTCGGGTCGGCCGGAAGAAGTTGTTGCGCGTGTCATAGCTGTAGATCGTCGTGAGCGAGCTCGTCGTGCTCACGGTGCTGGATCCGAAAGTCGGATCGGTCGGATCGAAGGTGATCTCCTCGAAACCGTAGGCAACGTCGAACCTGGAGAAATTGCCGAGCAGCCGACCGAGCAGAACCCTCCCTCCGGTCCCGCTCCTCCGGAAGCCGATGAAATCGCTCTGCTGGCTGAACAGCGAGAGGCCCAGCGTCCAGGGCCTGCCAAGAAACCACGGCTCGGTGAAGTTGATCGAGTACCGGTCGGCCAGCGAACCGATCTGGATCTCGTTGCGGTTCGACTCGATCCCCTGCACTTCGATGTCCACCTTGGCCTGGTCGCCTCGCGGCTTGACAACCGGATCGGAACCAACTTGCCAGTACCCGAGCTGGGCGATCTTTCTCATCCCGAGGCGCATCAGACGGACGTTGAACAGTTCCTCCTCGTGTAGACGCATCTCCCGGCGCAGCACCTTGTCGCGGGTTGTCGTGTTACCGCTGAATTCGATCCGGTCGACGAAGTATTTCTTGTCCTCGGTCACTTCGAGCGTCAGGTCGGCGATATCCTCGTGCTTCTCGATGCGCGGATTGAGCGAAACATAGAAGTATCCCCGTGCTCCATATTCCTCCTCGATCAGCTTGGTGCCCAGCTTCAGGGCCCGGTTGTTGAAGATCATCCCGGTCCTGAGCGGCAGCCGTGCGAGGATCTCCGCATTGCTGAACACCGTATTCCCCTCGATGGCGATCCGCCCGACCTCGTACTGCACCCCCTCTTCAATCGGGATGGTGAGATGAACCCAGCGCTTCGAGTTCTTCTTGTCCGCCTTCTTGCGCTTCTTGAGCTCCTTCTCCACCCTATCGCGGTGCTCCTCCTCAGTCTCGTCCGGGCGGCGGGTCTCGACCGCCTCCCAGCCCTCCCAGAAATCGTCATCCTCCTCCACGGCGAACAGGTCGTCGGTCACCGCCGGCTCGCCGAGTCCCCCGCCCACGACGGTCGCCGTCAGCAGCTTCTCCTCATTCGTCCGTCGCTTCTCCTCGTTCTCGCGCTGCTTCACCTCAGACTCGAGTTCCACCACCTCCGGTTTGATCACCACGTCGAGGTAACCCGCTGCGTGGTAGGTGTTGCGAATGTTCTCCGCGTCCTGGTCCAGCTTGGCCGGATGGTAAAGCGGCTTCTGGGACGCCCAGGAGGTGAGCCAGAACGCCTCCTTCGTCACCTTCAGCATCTTGCGCAGTGCCCGGTCCTTGAAGACCGAGCTCCCGACGAAGTTGATCTTCCGGATCTTCGTCTTGGCCCCCTCGCGGATGTAAAAGGTCACCTCCTGCTGCCCCTGGTTGATCGGCGTCAAGCGAGCCCGCGACCGGGCCTGCAGGTACCCACGCTCGCCGAGCAGGTGCTCGATCGCCGCTTCGGCACGACGCATCACGGAGAAATCGATCGGCTGGCCCCGGCGCACCTCGGCGTCAGCCTGCGACAGTCGCTCACGGATGTCGCTCTCGGTCACCGCGTCCATGCCGACATAGGCGACGTTGGAGATCAACGGGCGATCGACAACGTGAAAAATCAGATCAGATTCGCCCGACGCGCGACGACGCGACTCGACTGAGATATCGTCGAAAAGGTTCAGTCTCCACAACCG
>JAPUIN010000164.1 GCA_027297005.1 Acidobacteriota bacterium | reverse complement strand
GGATCGTGTAGTTCAGGCAGGAGGCCCGGACCGGGATCGTCTCACCCTCGATCTTCGTGGCCCAGCCGGCAAAGTAGCGGAAGCAGTCGGCTGCCATCGGCACGTCGACCCGGCCCGCCTCGGTAATCGTCTTGCCGGAGTCGAGCGTCTCGATCTCGGCGATCTCCTTGAGGTGCGACTCGATGAGATCGCCGACCCTCCAGAGGAGGCGGCCGCGATCGGCCGGAGACATCTTCGGCCAGTCGCCGCCCGTGAAGGCCGCACGAGCCGCCTTGACGGCGCGATCGATATCCTCGGCGCGCCCCTCCGATATCTCCGCGAGCGGCCTCTCCGTGGTGGGGTTGATCGTCTTGAAGGTCGCGCCGGAGGCGGACTCCACCCACTGCCCGCCGATGTAGAGCCGGCCCGGCTCGATGGTGGCATTTGCTTCAGACGGCATCGGGCCGAGATGTTATTCGGAAGCCTGTGACGAGTCAACGATGGCCGCTCTTGAGGTATCCCCGGCTCCGGCGAGGTTCCCGCGGCGACTCGGCTCATGCTCGCTCGCGAGGGATAGGAGGGAGCCATTCCATGAGCATGGCGCGGCTCGAAATCGCCGCGCCGCTGCGGGAACTTCGCCGACGCCATTCCGCCTCCTCGTCTTTCCGGGGATGAATGGGTGCTGCGATGAGCGGGGTGAGGAGTCCTGTGGGTGAGGCACCGTGGCCTGCGCCTCGCCGGAGCTGGGGATGGTCAGCCCCTGGTCTTCGCCGATCGCTCGAGGCAGGAGTTCCCCGGTTGGGGTGGCGCGGCGTATCCGGACGGAACGTCGCGCGATGCGGGATTGTCGACCTGGCGAGCGGGTGGTTCCATTGGTCCGTCGTAGCCGCCCACCTCGATGGGATCACGCGGCAAGTGGCGATCCGGTCCGTCCGGCGTATCCGGATCCTCCCCTGGATTCGGGTCGCCTCCGGCAGACCGCCCGGTGGGCTTCCCGTCAGTGGCCCGGCTCGTTCGAGGTGCCGATTTCGCTTTCTGGGACGCCTTGTCGACCCGCCGGCGCTGGATGCGACGTTGATTCTGCTGCTGCTTGCGCCGGGCCGGAGAGAAGAGGTCGCTCGCACTCGCGTGCCCTTCGGGGATCCAGAATCCGCTGTCATCGCGGGCGCCGGGTGGCAGGATGCTCTCAAGGGGTTCCGGGGAGCTTTGAGGAACGATCACCTCAAGTAACCCGAGACCACGATTAATGACGGTCGGAATCCGCCGCCCTTTCTTGACGGGGGACATCTCGCCTCTCGCCTGGACAGCCTAATCTGTCTGAACGAACTGAATGGAGGTGTGACCTAGGCACTTTTGATGCTACCAGAGCGATCCGAAGTTAACAAGGGGCGCGACAGGCGTTTCAAATGTTAAAACGAATGGGTTCAGGCCCAGGAGCCTATCCGGATATTTCGTCGGGCCGCGCATATGGGGCTTGCGAGGCGGAGATCAAGGAGTGGGGAGGAGGGGATGAAGATCCGTCGTCGAGGAGGCGCGAGGTCATCTCCGTCCACAACCCCGATGCGCCAAGGGGTTCGGGCCGTTGCGGTGGCCCGCATTCGGGCGGTGCGGCGTCCTGCACGCGGCCCCACGCAATACCCGGACCGGCACCTGGGGAGCAGATTAGGTGGCAAAAAGTGTCAGTCGAGGTTGCGTGATACCGAGGGAGGCTCTAGATTTTTCCGTCGGAGCCCGGACGATACACCAGTGGCCCCCGCGTTCCGGGCGAAGGAGGAGCGGAATGGGCGTCCTCGGCGCAATGGTCCGCACCACGCAGACCTACCCGGCTCTCCTGCCTCTCATCATTCTGACGGTCATCATCGTGATCTGGGCCCGGAGGAAGCATCGCTTTGTGCTGATGGGCGCGTCGATCCTCCTCGCTGCCCTCTCCGTCTTCTTTTATACAGGCCAGAGGCCCGTGGCTGCGATGGAGCCGCCGGACAGGTCGGAATTCCCGGCCGTCGAGGGGGGGACGACGGTGGCGGAGGTTCACGCGGCCAGCAGCCTGCATTATCGCTTCCCAGATGATTTTCCAGTCCCGACCTTCTTCCACCACGAGCACACCCGGGGCGAGAAGCACCACGGCGCGCTGACCGTCCGCTTCCGGTTCCGCGGCAGCCCGGCCGATGCGGTGCGTGATCTGGCCGAAGCAGGCGCAATGCACGGCTGGACCGTCGAGCAATTCGCTCCTCATCGACTGGTCTTCACCAAGGGGAACCGCACGGTGGAAGCATGGTTCAGCTTCCCCGGTCTGTCCCTCGTCCTGGACGTTCCCGATCCCCGCTGAAATTCGATAGGATGCCGGTATGGCGATTGTCGATCCCGGAATCGAAGACTACCTGCGCCGGATGCTCCCCGAGCGTGAGCCGGTGATCCGCGAGATGGAGGAGCTGGCGAAGCGGCGGGACTTCCCGATCGTCGGACCCCTCGTCGGCGGAGTGCTGTTCCTGCTGGCGCGATCAATCACGGCGCGCACCGTCTTCGAGTGCGGTTCCGGCTACGGATACTCCGCGCTCTGGTTTGCGCGGGCCCTGCCGGAGGGCGGCCGAGTGATCCTGACCGACTCCGACGGCGGGAATTGCGCCGCGGCCCGTGACTACCTGACCCGTGCGGGGCTCGAGAACCGGGCCGACGTGCGCCAGGGAGACGGTCTCGCGCTTCTCGAGGCGGAGAGCGGGCCGTTCGATATCATCTTCTGCGACATCGATAAGAAGGACTATCCGAAGATTTATCCCCTTCTCGGTCCGCGCCTCCACGATGGCGGCCTGTTCATCTGCGACAACATGCTCTGGTTCGGCCGCGTGGCCCGGGAGGATCAGCAGGACGAGGACACCCGCGGCGTGCGTGAACTGACGCGTCTCCTCTACGACGATCCTCAACTGCACACGACGATCCTGCCACTGCGCGACGGAGTGTCGGTCAGCCTCAAGCTCTAGGAGCCTGTCCGGGTATTGCCTGGGTTGCCCGGACGGGGGTTCAGGGGCGTGCGTCGAAGAAGCGCGTCAGGCGATGCTCCACCTCCCCGATTGGAAGCCGGCTGGCGATCGCGGCGCCATCCTCGCCGGCGCGGTACAGGCGGGCATCGAGCGAATCGTTTCCCGTGTAGGCCCACCGGCCTTCCCCCTGCGGTTCATCGCGGTTGAGGGCCGTTGCGACCTCCGCCAGGTCGATACGGGTGCCGCGGGCGGGTGTGACGGTGTCGAACCAGGAGAAGATCAGAAAATTCAACTCGTAGATGAAGGCGTGCTCCGATCGGGTGGCGGTGAGGACGCGGTGATGGCGCGCTATGTTAAATCGGGCGGTCTGATCGAGCGGTTCGTC
>JAPUIN010000163.1 GCA_027297005.1 Acidobacteriota bacterium | reverse complement strand
GATCCGAGGGCGACCCGCTCCGCTCCGGCCAGACGGATCAGAAACCGCAGCGTGTCGGCATCGTGCACTAGCGAATCGAAGTAGATCCGACTCAGGTACTCGCGTGGATTCACCTGATTGTCGACGGCGCACAGGTCCGGGCGCGAGATGAACCCGCGCTCGATGCGCCCGAGCGTTCCGGGGAAGGCGCCGCCGCCGTGGGCGAACGCGATCCGGAGACCCGGCAGCCTCTCGAGAACCCCGCCGAAGATGAGGGAGCAGATCGCGAGCGTCACCTCCGCCGGCATTCCGACGAGCCACGGCAGCCAGTATTTCGGCATCCGATCCGTCCCCATCATGTCCCACGGATGCACCAGGATCGCTGCGCCGAGATCACGCGCCGCCTCGAAGACGGGGAACAGCTCCGGACGATCCAGGTTCCAGTCGTTGACGTGCGATCCGATCTGCACTCCCGCGAGGCCGAGCGTGCGGACGCAGCGCTCGAGCTCGGACACGGCGCGGTCGGGTGCCTGCATCGGCAGGGTGCCGAGCCCGACGAACCGCTTCGGATGGGCGGCGACCGTCCCGGCGATCTGATCGTTGAGACGGCGCGCCAGATCGAGAGCGTCCTCCGGCTTCGCCCAGTAGCTGAACATGACCGGGAGGGTCGACAGCACCTGCACGTCGACGCGGTGTCGATCGCACTCCTCCAGACGGGGTCCGGGATCCCAGCAGGTCGCGGGGATCTCGCGGAATGTCTTCCCATCGACGACCATCCGGGCCCAGCCGGGCCGGTGATGATCGAGCGCGACAAATCCTTCGTAGCCGTATCGGGCGCGCAGGTCAGGCCACGACTCGGGCAGGATGTGCGTGTGGATGTCGATCTTCAGCGGGGGCACCTCCACGAATCCCGCCTAGCCGGCGCGGGCCGCGGCCGGCGGCAGCATCGTCGTGCCGCACTGCCTGCAGGTGCGTAGCTTCTCATCGGCGTAGAAGGTCTCCAGCACCGGCTTGATCTGCGTGCCGAGATCGGTGACGTGCAGGGCCACATCGTGCAGGATCGCGTTGCACTTCTCACAATACCACCGGAACGTGTCCTTCTCCTCCGGTGCCCGCACGCGCTCAACGACCATCCCGATCGTGTCGGCCACCCGCTGTGGAGAGTGGGGGACGAGCGGAGGCAGCAGGAGCATCTCCCCCTCACGAATTGTGATGTCGCGAGGCACCCCCTCCTCGATGACCCGCAGCACCATATCCCCCTCGATCTGATGGAAGAACTCTTCCCCTGGATCGATGTGGTAGTCGTTCCGCCGGTTCGGACCACCGACGATCATGATCTGGAACTCAGTGTCCTTCCACACGAGGGCATTGCCGACCGGCGGCTTCAGAAGGTGGCGATGCTCGTCGATCCAGCCCTTGAGGTTGATGCTCGACAGTCGCGACATGGTGGAACCCTCCCCCGGTTCGTTACGTCACTCATCCAGCATCGAGCGCCAGTTGAGGATCGCGCGGAAATCGATGCTGGTGCGACGCTCGACCGGCAGGTTGATCAGAAACTTCTGTCCATCGGCCGTCACGTCCTCGAACAGCAGTGTCGGATCCTCGGGCGTCTCGGGTAGTTCGAACAGCGCCTGCGGCGATCCCGCCCGGAAAGTCGATTCGGCCCGGATCGGCACGGCCATGATCCTGCCGTCCGCAGCAATGAAATAGACCTCGCGTCCGTCCCCCCTCCACCTCGGTTGCGCCCCTCCATCGACCGAGAGCTGCCACTGCTGCGACACCTCCTTCGTCTCCCGAACGTACACCTCGGAGCGCCCCGTCTCATTCGACACGTACAGGAACCAGCGACCGTCGGGAGAGACTTCCGCGTCGAATTCTTCAAACGGCGTCTGAACCAGGAGCCGGGGCTTCTCCTCGTCCTCATGCAGAATCCAGATATCCTCCCCCGTCTCCGGATCCTGCTCCGTGAACAGGAAGGCCTTTCCATCAGGCATGAAGCTCCCCGCCGTGTTCCAGTGGCCCGATGCGTAGAGCAGGTCGACGTCGCCCGCCTCACCGACCGTCTTGATGCAGAGGTCCTGGACGCTCTTCAGCTTACAGACGAACGCCACCCGGCTCCCATCCCTGGACCAGCGCGGCTGGCCATACTCGCCGCTTCGATGGGTCAGTCTCATCTCCCGGCCGTACTCCAGATCGTTGATCCAGACATCCTGCCTGCCCGTCTGCGGCCTGCCCCGAACGAAGACCACCCTGGCGCCGTCGTAGGAAAGCCTGGGGTCGCTGTGGTGACCGGGCTTGCCGATCGCGCCGAGCGATTGTCCGCTCCGTGCGAACCAGCGCAACTCTGACTCGCGCGCCGACTCGGGCAGGTAAACGATCGTCCCGTCGTCCGACGCCGCGAAGACAACGAAGTTCTTCGGCTCCCAGAAGCTGAGCTTCTCCGTCGTGACCGGAACCGGCTCGCCCAGGAACTTCATTGTGTCGACGTCGAAGCGCCGCGCCAGCAGATCCCCGGCCCGGCCGAACACGATGTATCCGGGCTCGACGTACGTCGCGTTGGTCGAATTCTCCAGGAGAACGCGGGGTTCGCTCTCGTCAAAGGAGCCGAGCATGAGACTTCCAACATCCCCCTTCTCCTCGTCGATCCGTCGCGACAGAAAAAGGAAGTGCTCCCCGTCTGGCAGGATCCGCGGCCAGCGGTGCGTGACCTCCGTCTCGGAATCGTACCGGGTGACCTCCGTCATCGTGCCGCCTGTCGCCGGAATCCGGTAAATCGACGAGTAGATGTTCGGCGCGAACAGGATCGTATCGTCCACACCCCAGCTGGCCCCGCGCCCCGACGGGGCGTCGGCCAGATCACGGGGCGAGCCGCCGCGCAGGTCGAGCTTTTTCAGCTTGCCGTCGGCGAAGAAACCGAGGTGCGTGCCGTCGGGTGACCAGAACGGGTAGGAGGCACCGTTCGTCTCGGCGACCGGCTGGGCACCGATCGACGCCAGATCGCGGATCCAGAGACGGCGTCCGCCGCCCTGATCATTCGCGGCGAAGACGAGGCGCCGTCCGTCCGGGGAGAGCGCCACGCCGAGCAGGTCGTACGGGATCAGAGCCGTGTTCTTCGGCGGGCTGATCGACGCGCGGACGAGGGGGGCCGCGTCCCTTCCTCCACCGAGATTTAGCACCATCAGCGCGATCGACACCAGCGCCATCATGCCGGCGATCCCCCAGGGGAGCAGCCCCCTGCGCCGCGGGGTCTTCACCCCGGGAGCGAGGCCGGCCTGCGAACCCTCCGTGGAGATCCATTTGAGCTGGGCGGCGATGTCGCCCGCCGACTGCCACCGGTCCTGCTGATCCTTCTCGAGGCACCTGCGCACGACATGATCGAGCGCCGGAGGCGTCATCGGCATCACGTTCGAGATCGGCGGCGGCTGCGAAGAGACGATCGCCGCGATCAGGCTCGTCTTATTCTTCCCCTGGAACGCCCGCTGCCCCGTCGCCATCTCGTACAGCACCGCACCGAGCGCGAAGATGTCGGTCCGCGCGTCGGCCTCGAGCCCCTCGAGCTGTTCGGGCGCCATGTACTGGAAGGTGCCGAGGATCGTCCCTTCCGTCGTCAGGGTTTTTTTCTGTGTCGGCAGATCGGTCAATCCCTGGATCGGCTGGGAGCCCTCAGCCATCGGTTTGGCCAGGCCGAAGTCGAGCAGCTTGGCGCCGGAGCGGGTGAGCATGACGTTGTCCGGCTTCAGATCGCGATGGACGATGCCGAGCTTGTGGGCCGCGTCGAGCGCCGAGGCGATCTGGGAACCGAACTCCAGCACCTGATCGAGCGGCAACGGCCCCTTGCGCAGCCGCTCGGCGAGCGATTCCCCTTCGAGACGCTCCATGACGAGAAAGTGGATCCCCTCCTCGTTTCCCACGTCGTACAGCGTGCAGATGTGGGGGTGGTTGAGCGCGGAGATCGCCCGGCCCTCCCGCTCGAATCGGGCCAGCAGTTGATCCTGGGCGGCGAAGCCGGCCGGGAGGATCTTGACCGCGACGTCCCGCTCGAGCCGGACGTCCCTGGCCAGCCAGACCTCACCCATTCCCCCTTCGCCGATCTTCTCGACGAGGCTGTAGTGCAGCAACTTCTTGCCGCGCTCGACGGACACGTCTCCCCCGCGTATCGGCAGATTGTAGTCCACTCCCCGCCAACGCAGAAGCCGCCCCCGCCCGGATCACCTCGATCCATTCCCCCGTGGCCGGCAGCATCCACGATCCCACAGGAGGGGCCGGCGGCTCCACGGGGCCCACGCACGATTTGACGTGCGGGGGAACTGCTGGCATGCTCCCCGGACAGCGATATTGACAACCTAACCGAAGGAGGAGACCCCATGGATTCAGGCCGAGGCGCCGAGAGCGGACCCGGAATGTTCGGTCGATTCAATCCCCTGTATTCCTTGCTGATAGCGGCATTGGTGATTCCGGCCGCGTGCGCGGCACCCGAACAGGGAGCGCGGGGGGAGGGGGCCGAGGACGCCCGGCAGGCGAGCACCACCGCCGACGGGGAGGCGGCCGGCGTCGCGCAGGTGCGGCTCGACCGCTCGGTACTCGACGACCCCTCCCGACCCGACGAGGAGAAGAGCCAGGATGCCGCCCGCAAGGCGATCGATGTCTACGAATGGCTCGGGATCGCTCCCGGCATGAAGGTCGCCGACCTGTTCTGCTCGGGGGGTTACAACACACACCTCCTGTCCCGGATCGTCGGTCCGAAGGGGAAGGTGTTCGGCATCTTCGAGTTTTACGCCAACAAGGAGCTGTTCGACGGACAGCTCTATAAAGTCGACGTGATGCGCGAGCGGGTCGCGAAGAATTCTCTGGAAAACGTCGAGCTGATGGAGAAGATCGCCGAGCTCCCCGAGGAGGGCCTCGACGCGGTGCTGGTGGTCCGCAACTACCACGACGTCGAATGGGTCTTCAAGGACCTGCAGCGCAAGGATGTGGTGGCGTCGCTGTACCGGGCCCTGAAGCCGGGCGGCGTGGTCGGGATCGTCGAGGTCGCGACCGACA
>JAPUIN010000162.1 GCA_027297005.1 Acidobacteriota bacterium | reverse complement strand
ACGATGACGCCGAACCCCTCCGGAACGGTCAGGTCATCCAGGATGCGGCGCAGGCGATCCCGCTTCTCCTCGCCGGCGATCTTCCGGGAGATGCCGGCAGCGTCGGCACCAGGCATCAGGACGAGGTAGCGGCCGGGCAGTGAGTAATAGGTGCTCATCGTGGGCGGTTTGTTGGCGAAGGAATCGCGGATCACCTGGACCAGGATCTCCATCCCCTTATCGAGATGCCGCGTGATGCGCGAGCCGCGCCCCTTCCCGGTCTCCCCGTTACGGCTGGGATAGACCTTGAAATTGATCTCGTCGAGGGGAAGGAAGCCGGCCCGGTCGCCGCCGTAGTTGACGAACGCCGCCTCGAGGGAGGTGTTTATGCCCTCGACCGTCGCTTTGAAAATGTCACCCTTGAGATGCTCCCGGCTGAATGTCTCGATCTCGAAAACATCGAGAACGCCGTTGTCAACGATTGCGACGCGGTGCTCTTCCTCCGCGGTCACGTTGACCAGCATCGATTTGGACATGGTATCTCCTCAATTCAGCCTCCATCGTGGGGACGCCATCTAATGCTAAAGACGACATCCCGTCGGGGCGTTGCGGCAGGCTCGACCGGGCCGGCACCATTGCCGACCCTGGGTGCTCCGCTCAATGGGCCGAGTATACCACCCGGCCGATCCAGAGTGGAAAGATGGGCCCGGCGGCCGCACATGGCAAACCGGGGCGGTCCGGGAAGAGCTCCACCCATGCCATATCGCGGCACAAACGTGGTCCCGGGGAGGGAGAAGAGGCCCATCCGGGCCGTATGATAAACTCCCTCGCATCCTCGCGTCGTCACGACCGGGGAGCGCTGCAGTGCGTGTCTGGTGCGGGGTGTGGAGGATTTCTGTGGGCAGAGAGATGCGTGCAGGAACCCCCCGGCTCGTGATCATCGGCGGCGGGCCGATAGGCCTCGAGGCGGCCCTCCACGCCGCGGAGAGGGGCTACGACGTCAAGGTTCTGGAGGCCGGTGGGGTCGGGGAGAACTGCCGGCGCTGGGGCCATCTCAGGATGTTCTCCCCCTGGGGGATGAACTGTTCTCCGCTCGGACTGCGCATGCTCGGTCGTGAGGGGATCCGGCCTTACGAGGAGGTGGAGAGCTCCCCGACGGGGCTGGAGTACGTAGCGCACTACCTGCGCCCGCTCGCCCGGTCTCCCCTCCTCCGGGGGAGGGTCAAGGAAGGCTGCCGGGTCATCGCGATCGGCCGGGAGGGACTGACGAAGTCGGATCGGATCGGCGATCCCTCGCGGGGCACAATCCCGTTCCATCTCCTTGTCGAGCGTGGCGGCAGAAGAAGAGTGGTGGAAGCCGATCTGGTGATCGATGGTTCCGGCACCTACGACCGCCATCGGCATCCGGGGGACGGCGGGATCCCGGTCCCCGGAGAGGAGCGGTCTGGTGGCCTGATCGACCATCGCCTCCCGGATATCATGGGGCGTGATCGTCGCTGCTTCGCCGATCGGCGCACGCTGCTGATCGGCTCGGGCTACTCGGCGGCGACTGCTGTGGTCTCCTTGGCGGCCCTGGCGCGCATGGCACCGGCGACCCGCGTACTCTGGTGCTACCGACGCCGGACGGATGCCCCACTTCCGAGGTTCCCGAACGACCCTCTGCCCGCGCGGGACGAGCTGGCCGCCGCGGCGAACCGGCTGGCGACCGGCGCCGTCCCGACGATCCAGCCGATACCAGGTACCGTCCTGACCGCGATCGCTCCGGCTGTGTCCCGCGCATCCGGTCGTCGCGTGTCGGGGCGAGGGGCGTTGCGGGTGACGTTGAGGAGAGGGGGGGAGACGGGGCGCGTGGAGGTCGATCGGATCCTCGCTCTCGTCGGATACGAACCGGATCGCTCGATCTACGCAGAGCTTCAGGTCCATGAATGCTGGGCCACCTCGGGCCCGATGAAGATCGCGGCGGCGCTCCTCGGAGCAACGGGAGGGGGTGATTGTCTCGCTCAGCCAGCGCCGGAAGCCGAGGTCCTCACGAACCCGGAACCCGGCTTCTTCATACTGGGGAGCAAGAGCTTCGGCCGCAATTCGGCTTTCCTGATCCGCACCGGCCTCGCACAGATCCGTGCGCTTCTCCCCATGCTCGACGCCTCGGTTGAAGGCAACGCCCAGCGCCAGGTGAAGCGGCGGCGTCCCCGGCCCGGCTGTAGCACTCGATGGCACCTGCGTGCCGGCGATGCCCGCCCGTGAGCCGGCGGGGAGGGTCGCCGGGTGGCGAAGAGAGCCCGCGGGTTCCATTCCTCGACCTGGATACCCTCTGGTTTCAGGTCGCCGGCACGATCTGCAATCTTCGCTGCACCCATTGCTTCATCTCATGCTCTCCCGATAATCACAGCCACGAGATGATGACGCTCGCCGAGGTGGGCCGTTATCTTGAGGAGGCGGTCCGTCTCGGTGTGAAGGAGTACTACTTCACCGGCGGCGAGCCATTCATGAACAGCGATCTGATGAGCATTCTGGAGGAGACCCTGAAGGTCGGCCCGGCATCGGTGCTGACCAACGGCCTGTTCCTCGACCCGAAGCGCTGCCGCCGGTTGCGGACGCTCGCGGACGGATCGGACTACTCCCTCGAGATCCGGATCAGCCTCGACGGCTGGGGTCCCGCGGATCACGATGCCATTCGAGGTCCGGGCACGTTTCAGCGCGCGGTCGTGGGGATCCGCAATTTATGGCACGAGCGGATGAACCCGGTCATCACCGTGAGCGAGGCGGCGGAGGGAGTGGGGTCGAATGACGGCCGGACCCGATTCCTGGAGCGGTTGAGGGGGTTCGGGCTGGCGAAGCCGCGCCTTAAGGTTCTTCCGCTCTGGCGTCTCGGCGCCGAGCAGGCGCGCAGCCGCGGATACGAGCAGTGGGAGAGACTCACGCCCGGGATGGTGACCGATGAGAGCCTCGCGGCGCTCCAATGCAGCACCGGACGAATGATCACGAGCCGGGGCGTCTACGTCTGCCCGATCCTGATTGAGGAGACCGGCGCGAGAATGGGGGGGACGATTGCGGAGACGCTCCGCCCCTTCGAATTGTCGCACCCCGCCTGCTACACCTGTCATGTGACCGGGGTAACCTGTTCGACATGACGACGACCGGATCGCCCGAAAACGGAATCCACCGCGCAGCCTTCTTCGGGGGCGTCTACAACAACGCGCCGGCGCTCCTCGCCGCGATCCGGGACGCGCGCCACCGTGGCGCCGAGGCCCTCTACTGCCTGGGGGATCTCGGCGGTTTCGGGCCACATCCTGCGCGGATCCCCCCGATCCTCATGGAGCACGGTATTTCTGTGATTCAGGGCAATTACGAGGACTCGGTCGGCCACGATCGCGACGACTGCCAGTGCGGCTATACCGATCCGAGGGACAACGAGTTCGCACAGATCGCCTTCGACTACACGCGCGAGCGCACGCCGGCAGTATTCAAGAAGTGGTACCGCAGCCTGCCCGGGACGATCCAGATGACCCTGGGAGGGAGGCGACTGCTGCTGTGTCACGGCTCGCCCCGCCGGCAGAACGAATTTCTGTGGGAGTCGACGTCGCCGGTCCCTTTTCTCGAGCGCCTGCTTCGAGAGCAGCGGGTCGATGGGATTCTGTGCACGCACACAGGGCTTCACTGGAGCCGGACTCTTCCTTCGGGCGGTCAGGTCGTGAACGTCGGTGTTCTTGGACGCCCGGCGAACGACGGCCGCTGCAACGTGTGGTATGCCGTCCTGACGGCGGGGAAAGCTGGCGGGCCGGTTGACGTGGAGTTCGTGCCGGTCCACTACGATCACCAGGGGTTCGCGCGCGAAATGCGTGAAGAGAATCTGCCCGAGGAATTCGTCGAGACCATCCTCACCGGATGGTGGACAACCTGCCTCGAGATCCTCCCCGCGCGGGAACGCGAGCGCGGTCGATATTAGGAGCCGGCCCCACCCAATACCCGGACAGGCTCCCAGGGACCGGCCCGGCGCCCGGTGGGGTTACCGGGTGGTAATTGCGATTGGGCTGCCCGTGCGGATAGAATCCCCGCGTTCCCAGGGCGTCGACAACGGGAGTGGAAGCGATGGCACAGACGATCGCGGTGGGGGGGCATCCGGCAGGAACGGCGGCGACCGTCCGCTCGGATCGCTGGTGGGTCGGGCCGCTGCTGACGGTTTTGGGACTAGGTGGCTTCGTCATCTACACCACGTGGGCGGCCTTCCAAGGGAATCATTACTACCACGGATCCTATCTCTCCCCCCTCTATTCGCCCGTTTTCTTCGTCGAACCGTCGGCCGCCGGCGCAGCGCCACTCGCGCATTCCTGGTTCGGCACGTGGCCCGGCTGGTGGCCTGCCTTCCTGCCGGTATCGCCGGCGTTTTTCATTCTCGTCTTTCCGGGGTCCTTCCGCGCCACGTGTTACTACTATCGCAAAGCCTACTATCGATCGCTTTTCGGGTCGCCTCCCGGCTGCTCGGTCAATCCGGTGCCGCGTGGTACCTATCGCGGGGAGACGTTCCTGCTCCTGTTCCAGAATCTTCACCGTTACGCTCTCTATGCCGCCATCGTCTTCATCTTCATCCTCTCCTATGACGCAATGATGGCCTTCTTCAGGGACGGTCGGTTCGGCGTCGGGGTCGGCAGCCTGGTGATGACGCTCAATGCCGTCCTGCTCGGCGCCTACACGTTCGGATGCCACTCGTTCAGGCACCTGGTCGGAGGCCGCCTGGACTGTTTCTCCTGCGACGGGTCGGTCGGCCCCCGGTACGGCATCTGGAAGCGGGTCTCGTGGCTCAACGCCCGCCACATGCAGTTCGCGTGGCTGAGTCTCATCTGGGTGGGGTTCACCGACTTCTACATCAGGATGGTGTCGTTGGGCATCATCAGGGATCTCAACACCTGGGGCTAGGGCGTGGTCGACATCTCCGAGCTGAAGTCGTTTGAGCATGACGTCCTCGTGGTGGGGGCCGGCGGTGCCGGCCTGCGCGCGGCCATCGAATGCGCAGCGCTCGGCATGAATACCGGCGTCGTCTGTAAATCGCTGCTGGGGAAGGCGCATACAGTGATGGCCGAAGGGGGGGTGGCTGCTGCGCTGGGAAACTCCGACCCGCACGACAACTGGAAGATCCACTTCCGCGACACGATGCGCGGCGGCAAGTTTCTGAACCAGTGGCGCATGGCCGAACTGCACGCGAGGGAGTCCCCGGATCGTGTCCGCGAGCTCGAGGAGTGGGGCGCCGTCTTCGACCGGACGGCCGAGGGGTTGATCAGTCAGCGTAACTTCGGGGGGCATTGTTACCCGCGGCTGGCCCATGTCGGCGACCGCACGGGACTTGAGATCATCAGAACGCTGCAGGATTACTCGATCCATCAGCGCATGCAGGTCTACATGGAGTGCACGGGTCTCGAGCTGATGCTCGATGGCGGGCGGATCGCGGGGTTGCTCGCGTACTTTCGCGACACCGGCCGGTTTGTCCTGTTCCGGGCGCCGGCGATCATCCTGGCGACCGGGGGAGGCGGACGTGCCTGGCGGGTCACCTCCAACTCATGGGAGTACACCGGAGACGGCCTGACGATGGCGTACGAGGCGGGGGCGGAGCTGATGGATCTCGAGTTCACACAGTTCCACCCGACCGGGATGGTCTGGCCGCCGTCGGTCCGGGGCATTCTCGTGACCGAGGGGGTGCGGGGTGACGGCGGCGTCCTGCTCAACAACAAGGGTGAGCGGTTCATGTTCCGCTACACACCGGAACGTTTCGCGTCCGAGACCGCTGACTCCGAGGCTGAGGTGGTGCGCTGGCTCCAGGGGGACAGGGGTGCGCGCCGTCCGCCGGAGCTTCTGACGCGTGACGTCGTGGCGCGCGCGATCATGAGCGAGGTGAAGGAGGGTCGGGGCTCGCCGCACGGCGGGGTGTTCCTCGACATCGCTTCCAAGGTGCCGGCCGAGACAATCCGGAAAAAGCTCCCCTCGATGTACCACCAATTCAAGGAGCTTGCTGAAATCGACATTACGAAGTATCCGATGGAAGTCGGACCGACGTTGCACTATTTCATGGGCGGCATCCGGGTCGATTCGGACAGTCAGCAGTCGATGGTGCCGGGGCTGTTCGCGGCGGGTGAGTGCGCGGCCGGGATGCACGGCGCCAACCGGTTGGGTGGCAACTCCCTTTCGGATCTCCTGGTGTTCGGACGGCTGGCCGGTGTCGGGGCATGCGCCTATGTCCGGGCCCTCGATCGGCGTCCTCGGGTCGACGAACGGCCGGCGGCCGAGGCGGTCCGGCGCGCGACCGAACCGCTGAACCGCGAGAGCGGGACGAACCCGTTCATCGTGCACGAAGCGCTGCAGGAGATTATGGGGCGCCATGTCGGCATCGTGCGCACGGCCAAAGATCTGAAAACCTCCCTCACCGAGCTGAAACAGTTGAATGAGGAGGCGGATCGAGTGAAGGCGCACGGTGCTTCGCAGTACAACGCCGGGTGGCACGAGGCGCTCGATCTTCACTCACTTCTAATCGTATCCGAGGCTGTGGCCCGGAGCGCCCTGGCCCGCGAGGAGAGCCGCGGTGCCCACACGAGGCTCGATTTCCCCGGCGAGCGCGAGGAATGGCAGAAGGTCAACATCGTCGTCCACAAGGGCGCGAAGGGCATGGAAACGCGCGTCGAACAGCGACCCGATCCTCCTGAAGCGCTCGCCGCCATCGCTCTGGCGACCCTTGAGGAGCTGGAGGGGCAGAGTGTCTGAGCGGGTCTTCAGGATCTGGCGGGGGAATGATGGGGGAGGGGAGTTCGCCACCTATCGGATTGATGTCGAGCCGGGGATGGTGGTCCTGGACGCCCTGCATCGTATTCAGGCGCTGCAGGCGAACGACCTCTCGATTCGGTGGAACTGCAAGGCGGGAAAGTGCGGCTCCTGCTCCATGGAGATCAACGGACGGCCGCGCCTGGCCTGCATGACCCGCATGAATCAGTACGCGCCGGATGAGACCCTCACGGTGCAGCCGATGAAGACGTTTCCCGTGATCAGAGATCTCGTGTCCGACGTGTCCTGGAACTTTGAGCAGAACAAACGAATCGCGCCGCTGAAACCGCGACCGCGGGACGCCGACGGCCAGTACCGCATGCAGCAGGAAGACGTCGAGCGGGTGCAGGAGTTCCGCAAGTGCATCGAATGTTTCCTCTGCCAGGACGTCTGTCACGTGCTGCGCGATCGAAGCGGCAGGGACAGATTCATCGGACCCCGATTCATGATCCGGCTGGCGTCGCTGGAGATGCATCCGCTCGACACGGCCGATCGCATTCCGGACGTGCACAGGGAGTTCGGGTCGGGCCTCTGTAACATCACGCGCTGCTGCACGGAGGTTTGTCCGGAGCACATCGAGATCACCGACAATGGCATCATCCCCCTCAAGGAGCGGGTCGTGGATCGCTACTACGATCCGATCATGGCGCTATTCCGCAAGCTGACGGGGGCGGGAAAACGAAGCTGACCGACGTTCGCCCCGGGACGGGGGGCGGCCGGGCGCGAGGATGAACGACCGAGACAGGGAGGATAGAGCATGCCGCGAGCGAAGCAGTTGACGGTCCAACTGGCCAATAAGATCGGAACCCTGGCCCAGGTGGCCCAGGCAATCGGCAAGGCGGGCGTGAACATGCGCGCGCTCGCCGTTTTCGAGGGGCGAGCGAAGATCATCACCGAGACTCCGGAGAAGGGGCGTGAGGCGCTTCAGAAGGAGGGTCTGTACGCATCGATCGAAGATTGCCTGACGGTCGACATAACCGATGCGACCGGTTCCCTCGGAGAGATCTGTGCGTCGCTGGCCAAGGCGGGAGTCAACATCGACTACGCCTACACCGGGATCACCCAGACACCTGGGAAGGCGGTTGTCGTGATGGTCGTGTCGGATCTCGAAAAAGCCTCCGAGATCGTCGGCTAGGAGCCTGTCCGGTCCCGACTACACGCCTTCCTGGTATTTCTGCTTCAGCGACTCGATCACCGTGGGATCGGCGAGGGTCGTCATGTCGCCGAGCGCCTTCCCCTCGGCGATGTCGCGCAAAAGGCGCCGCAT
>JAPUIN010000161.1 GCA_027297005.1 Acidobacteriota bacterium | reverse complement strand
CGCAGATTTCACGCGCCTCGTTCACCTTGTTGCCGGTGGCCATCGCGAGGCTGAGCCCGTAGTAGGAAAGATAGGGCATCGGCATGCGGACGCCTGCCCGTGTTTCGATCTGTATGGCGGCCTCGAAGTAGGCGAGAGCCTCCAAGAACCGCCCGCTCGCGACCGCATCGAGACCCTTGTGGAACGTCCTGCGGGACGCACCTCTGTTCATGGGAACCCTCCGCTCTGTCAATATAGGGTCGGCTGCGACTCCGGCAAGGCCGGGATCGGCTGAAACACCTACTTTATCGCGGGGTTCCAGAGATTACGCGATCGTAGCGGAAGGGTTAATCGAGGGGATCATCCTTGGTCGACCTGGGTGATGATCGGCTCGTTGATCTCAATCCGACTGCGTTCGCGGAGGCGCAGGAGGAGCGCGCGATACAACCGGTCGCGTTTCTGGCTCGTCAGATTGTTCTCAATGGAATCACGCTGCGACTCCATTTCCTCACGATTCTGACGCCGCTCGCGCACGCTCAGGACGACGAACCCCTGGGGAGTGGCCACGGGGCTGCCGAGCGTTCCTGCCGGCAGATTCCTGAGCTGTCTGGTGATCTCAGGGTTGGAAGGGACACCCGGTGGGACCGCCCCTCGCGCGAGGTCCTCCTCGGTTTTGACCTCGGTGCCGAGGTGTCGTCCCAGGGCCGTGATGTCTCCTTTCTCGCGGACCGCCTCGAGAGCCTCCTTCACTCGCTCGAGCGCCTTCTCGTTCTGCAGGTCACTGACGACGCGGGCGCGGATCTGTTCGAGAGGTTGGGGTTCAGGCGGCGCGATGCCGGTGACCTGAACGATCACCTGCCCGGCCGGAGCCGGAATCGACTCGCTCACCTCTCCCACATCGAGGGACATCATCCGCGCCGTGACCGACTGCGAGGCCGCGACGCCCGGCAACGCGTCTCCCAAGCGCACAGTCCCGGTCTCGCTCACGTTCAGATCCCTGGCCCGCGCGGCCTCCTCGAGCCTGCCACCCGAAGCTGCGGCGGCAAATTCGGTGCTGCGCTTCAGCACCTCCGAGCGGGCCTTGTTGAGTCGGATCTCCTGGAGGAGTTGATCGTGGACCTCCGCGTAGGATTCCGTCTTCCCCTCGCGGGAATCGAACAACTTGATGATGTGGAAGCCGAACGAGGTGCGCACCAAATCGCTGACGCCGCCGATCTCGAGAGCGAACGCCGCCTCGTCGAATTCCTTGACCATGCTGCCGCGCCCGAACCAGCCCAGGCTGCCACCGACTGCCGCGGAAGTCGCGTCGTCTGAATGGTCTCGCGCCAGGTCGGAAAACTCCCCGTCCGATCGCGCCTCCTGAAGGACGTCCCGGGCCTTGCGCTCGGTCTCTTCAACCTGCTCCGTGGTCGCGCCCCCATCGAGCCGGAAAAGGATGTGCGAAGCGAGGCGTTGCTCGGGACGAGAGTACCTCGTGTCGCGGTCCCGATCGTAGATGTTTCGAACTTCGATCTCGGTCACCTCCTGTGACTCGGCGAGTTCCCGGGCCGTGAACAGAACGTACAGTCCTGTCCTTCCCTCGCCGCGGCTGTATTGTTCCGGGTGCTCGGAGTAGTAACGCGCCACCTCGATCTCTCCGGGGTCGGTCCCGCCCGCGAGCGCCGCGCGATCGGCAATGAGGTAATCGACGATGAGGCGCTCGTTTCTCTGTAGAAACTCCTGCTCCACTTCCTCGTCCCGCACCTCGACGCCATCCTGGACGAGCCCGCGGAATTTCTGGATCACCAGTTCCCGACGGAGCCCCTCCTCAAACTGGCTGCGATTGGGCTGACCTCTGCTGAGACGCGCTTGATAGGCCTCGTTGCCGATGAACCTTCCGTTCTCCTGAAACGCAGGGTGGCTCCTGATCATCTCCGCCAGCTCGCGATCCGTGACGCGGATCCCCTGAGAGAGGGCCTCCTGGTGAACGAGTTCCTCATCGATGAGCGCGTTGATTGTCGGGATGCCGATCCGGATGACACCACGCTGTTGATCGTACTGATCACCCAGCAGGTTACGGTACCGGGCGTCGAGCTGCCGGGCAGCGTTCTGAAAAGAAGCGATCGAAATCGCCTCTCCGTTCACATTGGCAGCCCATCCCGAGTTCCGACTCGCGGGAGGAGCGCTGCCGCCCGGCACGAACACCCACCAGAGGAACATGATGACGATGATCATGAGGATCCATTTGAGATAGCTGAACAGGTTGCGCATCTGCCGGAGCATGACTTGGCCTCGACGGGCGCACCTCAAGGAATGCGCCTTGGAAAATCAGCAAAGACGGCAGTTTACCGGCCCCGGGAGGGGTGTGCAAGCGACTTTTCTTGCCTTGCTGCATCCCATCCCTATATTTAATCTGCTATCCGGGGGGGCGATTCCCGTCGTATCCAGCGGGGATGGGCCTAACTCACTGTATACCCGTTGCTTACGCGGCACGGGCCGGATCGCCGTGCGATCCGGACAGGAGGCCGATGCCAAGCCACAAACCGAAGGTTCTTCTCGATTGGACCACGATCTCCTACAAGAGCATCATGCGCGGGATCGTTTATCTGATCCTGCTGGTCGGGTTCGGAGGCCTCTCTTACTACCTGAGCGCCGCCCACCGGGCCAGCCCGGAGAATCGGGCGCTGAAGGAGATCGGGAGGGCCGAGCGGATGCTGCAGGAGGCTCGATCCGCGATTGGCGAGGACCCCGAGTCAGGGGAAAATGTCGATCGCTCGGAGATACTTCTAGTGGAGGCGCGTGGCTCGTTCGAGCGAGAGAAGTTCGACGAGGCGCGGGCGGAGGCACTGCAGTCGCAGTCGTTCGCCCAAAGAGTCGTGCGAGGTTCGCCTGCCGAGGCGTTCACTGCGCAGATCTACCGGTATGAAGGGGACGTCAAGATCAAGCGGGCGCGACAGTTTGTCTGGAACGGCGTCAACGCGAGCACGACGCTCCGCGAAGGTGACCAGATCAAGACCGCCAGCAACGGCTCGGCGCAGATCATCTACTTCGACGGCACCATCACGACGATCCGTCCCGGATCGCTCCTCGAGATCCGGGAGCTGTCGGAGGATCCGAAGACGAGGGTGCGACGCGTGCGCGAGAAGCTGAACTTCGGCGGCGTGTCGGCCACGATGACTGGCGGCAACGTGGCTGGCTCTTACCACGAGGTGGCCACCGGCTCGGTCGCCACGCGCGCGAACAGCAAAGCGCAGTTCGAGGTCTCCTACGACGCGAAGACCAAGAAGACGAAGATGCACGTGAAGAGCGGGCGGGCCGAGGTGAGGGCTGGCGGCGCGACGCTGACCCTCAGGTCGCGTGAGCAGTTGGAGCTCAAGGAAGACAAGGTCGTCCGCCGTGATCGACTCCTGGCCGCACCGTCCCTCCTCAACCCGAGTGACCAGCGGGTTTTCGTCCACCGCGACCCCAAGGTTGCCACGACCTCGCTGCGCTGGTCCAGGGTGGAGGGGGCGAGCCGGTACCGACTGCAGCTCTCCCCTTCCTCTCTGTTCGGGAACATTCGACTCGATCGCGGTGGGCTTAAATCGTCGCGCGTCAAAATCACTGGACTCAGAGAGGGGACTTACTACTGGCGGGTGGCGGCGATCGACAAAAAAGATTTGCAGAGCACCTACTCGGAGGCACGCAAGTTCAAGGTGACGAGCACGCGGGCCGGCCGCTCCGAAGATTCCACGCCGGCGGTGCTCGAAGTGCGGGAGTTTCTGCCGACCGGGCTCCTCGTGATCATTAATGGTCAGACCGAGCCGGGCGCGCTGCTGACGATCGACGGCAAGAAAATCGACGTGTATGACGACGGTTCGTTCACGGCCGTCGTCCGCCTGAAGCACGAGGGATACAACAAGTTGATCATCGTGGCGCAGGATGCGGCCGGGAACACGAGCCGGACCAGCAAGAGGGTGTTCGTGGAGTCCTTCTAAACAGGTGACGATGTCACCGTGCGGTCAGAAAATTCTGGTCATCCTCAGAAAGGGTGGGACGCGCCGTGCGGTACTCGGCCCCGGGCTGCCGTCGGCCGCGTTCGCGACGGCGCGCTGGGCGCGCCTGAGCGCTGAGATCTCCAGACTCGGCCGCGTCGATGCGGTCCTCTATCCGACGGATGAACGGGGATCAGAGCTGGCCGACCGATTGGCCCGGCTCAGAAGGCTGGCCCCCGGCGCATTGCTCCTGCCGTACCGGCTCGCCCGCCGGGCCGGCCGACGTCCAGTTCGTCGGGCCCCCAGCGAGGAGTTGATCGCCCCCCTGAGCCCTGAATTGATCGAGGCGGTCGTCGTGCGTGATCGCCAACTGATTGGTGCTCGCCAGCGAATGCGGATGATCGCCCGCCGAGGACGCGAACGCGAGCAAAAGCTGCGATCGTTCGCGGCGATCGTGAGGGCCACCGGTCGCGAGCTCGACCCCCATCGCATCATCAATCTGGCAATGGGCGAGGTCCGGCGCTTTCTCAACCCGCGAGCGTGGCTGTTCCTGCGCGCCGATCCGGAACTGGGCATCCTGACCATCGAGCAGGTGGAAGGAGAAGGGCTCACATTCCTCAAGGGACGCCGGGTGGCCCTCGGAGAAGGCCTTGCCGGTCAAGCCGCCCAGAGGCGGCAGCCGGTGCTGGTGGAGGAGATGGGCCTCCGAGGAGCCAAGTCGCTTGCTCCGGAGCTCCCCGATGCTCTGAACCCGCGTTCGGTCATCGCCGTGCCACTTCTGAGCCGTGGCCGCGTCATTGGCGTGTTGGAGGCCGTCGACACCTCCTCACGGAGGCCGCTGCATGCAGCCGACGCCCGC
>JAPUIN010000160.1 GCA_027297005.1 Acidobacteriota bacterium | reverse complement strand
CAAAACGCACCTCACCGCGCTTCGATCGGCGGAGCCGGGGCGAGGCCTGGCGGATCCTTTTCGATCCTCTTCAGCAGATTGTCGATGGCGTAGTCGAGCTGGACGTCGTTACCGTGGATGAGGCCGTCCGGTTCAAGATCGAGCTCGATGTCGGGCGCGACGCCGGGACCCTCGATCAGCCAGGCTTCGCCCTGCGGATCCCAGCCGCCGTACTCGGGCTGGCTAATGAAGCCGCCGTCGCGCAGCGGCCGGGAGTTGAGTGTGCCGATCCAGCCGCCCCAGGTGCGGGTCCCGATCACCGGACCGAGATTGAAGTCCTTAAAGCCGTCCACCAGCGTCTCGCAGTCGCTGCCTCCCTGGCGGTTGACGAGGGCGGCCAGGTGGCCGTGGAAGGCGCGGGTCGGCTCGGTGTCCCAGAAGCCGTGGCGCGTGGAGTCGATCGAGAAGATCTTCCGATCCAGGTGGGCCATGATGATCGTGGCGACGAACCCGCCATGATTCCAGCGGTCATCGATGATCAGACCCCGTTTCCTCCACTGAGACAGGTAGTCGCGCGCAAACTGCATGAGGCCGATCGAGCTCATGTCGTAGAGGTGCATGTAGCCGATCTGACCGCCGCTCTTCTCGTCGACGTAGGCGCGCATGTCGCGGACCCAGGTGGCGTAGCGGATGCGGCGGTCGTTCCGGACCGTCTTGACGATGATCCGCCGCGCTCCTTCGAGGCGCGGGGCATCGTTGATCGACAGCTCCACCTCCTGCCCTGCGCGGTTGGCGAGACGTTTCAGGTAGTGCTCTCCCTTGCGCAGCCGCACACCGTCGATCGCCACGAGCCACATCCCCGGTTTGACCCGTAGATCCGGACGGGCGAGGGGGGAGGACCAGCGGGGGGACGGGTAGTCGCCGCGGTGGATCTTCTCGATGCGCCAGAAGCCGCTCGCGGCGTGGTAGTCGAGGTCGGCGGCGAGCAGGCCGGTTCCGATCGAACGACCCCGACGGAGGTCTCCGCCGCCGTGGGAAGCGTGGCTGACGTTCAGCTCTCCCTGCATCTCGCCGATGATGTCGTCCAGATCGTCCCGGGTGGCGAGACGATCCGCCAACGAGCCGTACTGCTCCCAGACGCCGTCCCAGTCGACGCCGTGCATGTCCGGGTCGTAGAAGAAGTCCCGCTGCAGGCGCCAGGCTTCGCGCAGCATCTGGCGCCATTCCTGTCTCGGGTTGACGGCAAGGGACCATCCGCCGAGATCGATGCGCGCCTCCTTCAGGGCATCCCCCGAGGGGGCGCTCGTGGCCCCCGCCTCGACGCGGATGAATCCATCCTCCGTCCGGTAGACGAGGACCTTGCCATCCATCGACACGTCGAATCCACGCAAGCCGGAGACGAGCGTCGTCAGCTTCTCCTTCTCGATATCGTAGGTCATCAGATCCGCCCTGCGCCGCTGGCGTGGCTCTCCGGGCAGCACCGGGGGATTCATCCCGCGGTTCTTCGCGCTCAGCCAGTGGAGCTTGCCGCCCACGGCGCTGAGACCGAAATAGTTCCCGGGCAGGACCGGCACCTGGACGATGCGATCCCCCAACCCCTCGAAATCGATCCGCACCGGCTCGATCGACTCCTCAGCCTTCTTCTCGTCTTCTCCGGATGACTCATCCTCCTTCTCGGGGTCGGTGTCACCGCGCAGAGCGAACGGGAGCATCCCGTCCTCCTGCAGCGCGAGGACGAAGGGGAGCGTCGGCTCGTCCACGATGAAGCGAAACTCGAACTGGTCGAGATGAGGATTGATGTGGCGATCGGAGAGGAAATAGATGTATTGGCCCTTCGGACCCCATGCGGGGGAGTAGGTGTTGAACAACGGGTCGGAGATCGCGTGGACCTTCCCGCCGCGGGAATCCCAGATTCGCGTTTGCATCAGGTTGGTATCCATCATCGCCGCGTAGGCGAGATACCGGCCGTCGGGGGACCAGGTGTAGTCCGTGATGAACCGGCCGCCGCGATCGACGATCGTCTGCTTCCCGCTCTCCACGTTGGCCACGACGAGCCGGTGCGCGTCGTCCCCCCACGCCAGGCGGGCGCCGTCCGGAGCCCATCGCAGGGCGAAGTGCCAGCCTGGAGGGGTCTCGCCGATCTGCCGCGGCGGCGCGCTGTTGTCGGACGAATGGAGGAGGAGCTGCTCCTCGCCGTCCACTTCCGTCCAGGCGGCGACCCGATTCCCGTCGGGAGAAAAGGCCGGGTTTCTCGTCCTCGCACTGCTGCTCTCGGTGATCCTTCGGATCAGCCCCTTCTTCCGCGTCCGCGTCACGAACAGGTCGCCGCGCGTCTCGAGAACGATCCTCTGCCCGTCCTTCGACAGTCCCCACGAGGTCAGGTGCTCCATGGGATTGACGAAGCGCTCTCTGACCTGAAGACGATCGCTCGGCAAGCGGATCGGCACCATCCCGTTCCGGCCGGTAGCGAGGTCATGGATCCAGAGATCCATCTTGTGCTGGTAGACGATAGCCCCGTCCCCCATGGCCGGCCAGCGAACGTCGTAGTCGTCGAACGTCGTGAGCTGCTTGACGTCGCCGCCATCCGGGTTCATCGACGCGAGGTTCGGCCTTCCCCAGCGGTCCGTGAGAAAGTAGATGCGGCCATCCTCGTGCCACATGGGAAAGGCGTCCTTGCCATCGAAGTCCGTCACCACAGCGAAGGAGAGGGGATCGAGCGTGCCGACCTCGATCTGCTCGGCCTGCCCTCCCTTGTAGCGCTTCCAGCTGTGGTACTCGAGCCCCATCTTCTGCAGGGCGATGCGGCGGCCGCCCGGCTCGAAGCTGATCTGTGCTGCCGGTTCGAGTGGAATCATTTCGGGGATGCCGCCCTCGAGAGCGATCGTGTAGATGCGGTCGTCACCGTGAGGATGATCGCGGGTGCTGCGGAAGAGGATCCGGCCATCCCGCGTCCAGCCGAGGGTCATGTCGGTTGCCGGGTGAACCGTGAGGCGTCGCGGCTCGCCACCCTCCTTCGACATGACGTAGACGTCATTGTTCCCTTCATACTGGGCCGTGAAGGCGATCCAGCGTCCGTCGGTGGAGATGCGCGGGAATCTCTCAATTCCCTCGTGGGCCGTGAGACGGGTCGCGGTTCCTCCACCGACCTCCACCTTCCACAGATCCCCCTC
>JAPUIN010000016.1 GCA_027297005.1 Acidobacteriota bacterium | reverse complement strand
TTGCCTACGCCCTGCCGAGCCGCATCGGGGGGATGGCGCATCGCCGGGGGGACTACGGCACCGTGGTCGATGATGGCGTCGCCGCCGAGGTCCTGTCCGGCATGAGAATGCCCCAGTTGACGACCCGGCCAGGCTTCTTGGCCTGAGGCCATCTGGCCGGCCTCCCTGCGTTTTCCGACACCCTGCACGGGACCATGGTTTGCGCCGCCCGATGGAGGCGTCCGGGTCGCGACGGCCCCATGACGATCTTGCATGTTGGCTCGGCGTACATATATTGGACGCGGATGCATGGGCCCAGGAGCCCGGGGGGGGTCCTGGTCAGGAGGGTTGTCGATGTTGCCGCGAAAGCTCAAGAATCGCCCGGGAAAGCGTCGCAGGACCTCCGCGGAGAGCGGTCCGGACGTGCACCAGCCTCCCGTGGAGGCGGTCGGCGCCGCGATGCTGACCATTGACGGCTCGCGTCGCGTGCTGGCGAGCCCGGGATGGGAGTCGCTCGTCGGTACACCCGCGCCGGAATGGATCCCGCCGCGCGGTGAGGCCGAGGACGACCTGCTCATCCGGCTCGGCGAGGCGATCGACGAAGCCGGAGCCGGCCATGGGCCGGCCCACCGGGTCGCCCGGGTCGAGGTCGATAAGGGGCGGTATTACTTCATCGCGGCAGGGCATCAGAGCGGGGAGACGAACGGAGGGGGGGAGGGCTCGAAGAACGGCCGCACCCCCGTGCTGGTGATGGAGATCACGAGCGCCTTCAGCGCTGGCCCCGAGGAAGGGGAGGATATCAGGCAGCTGGCGCATGATCTGAGATCCCCGATGACCTCAATGAGCGGGGCGGTGGAGCTGCTCCAATCGGGTCGGATTGGAGAGGTCCCCCCTGAGCAGAACAAGCTCCTGAGCCTCCTGGGCCGGGGGATCCAGATGAGCATCAAGCTGATCGACGGTGCAACGGAGAAATATCGAAGGGCCACCGGGGTGATCCCCGGACTCGAGCCCGTGGACACGCCCTCACCGGAGGGGCACTGAGGGGGGGCATGCGATGGAGCGGCGAGATATGACTGGGAAAATCCTCGTGGCAGACGATTCTCCGAACATCCGGGAGATCCTTCAGGTCAATCTCGAGAGCCTCGGGTTCCAGGTCCTGCTGGCCGAGGACGGCGACAAGGCGATCAAAATGATGGCCGAAGAGCAGCCGGACCTGATGATCGTCGACGTCATGATGCCGAAGGTGAACGGCTTCCAAATTTGCCGGCGAATCAAGTCCGATCCGAAGACCGAGAGCACACCGATCATCCTGTTGACCGCGCGCAGCCAGGAGGAGGATGTGTTCTGGGGGAAGGATTGCGGCGCCGACGAGTACATCACCAAACCGTTCAGCACCAAGGAGCTCGAGCGTAGTGTCGTGCGGCTGATGCGGCACCGCCAGGACCAGATGGCCGGTCTCCCGACAGGCGTTGCCGGCGAAATGCAACGCCGCCGCGCGGCGGGTCGCCGCGGCCAGATCGTCTCGCTCGTCTGGGATGCCCGCGCCATGGACGTCTTCCGGAAGAAATACGGCGAGGTGAAATTCAGCGCCGCCCTCCGAGCCCTCAGGGAGGAGGCGGAGCGGTTCCTCGAGCATCAGCACGATCCCGGCCCGGTCGATGTGTACGAAGCGCACGGCTTGTCGGTCGTCATCGGCGGCGCGAAGAAGAAAGCCCTCTCGGTCGGGAAAGAGCTGGCCGGAAAGCTCAGCGATCTGACCGGGACTTTTTACGGTGACGCGGATCGCGCTCGCGGATACATCCCCTACCGTGATCCGCGCACGGGGCACGAGGAGCGTCTCAAACTGCTCGGTATCACCGCCACCCTCGACAAGAGGGCGGTTGCCTGAGCTTTCCGCCTCCATCCGTTCCGGCGTTTCCCGATCTCCATTTCTAATCCGTCACCAGGTTGAAGCCACGCCCGCAGTTCTGCTATGGTCTCGGGCCCGGAGGCAGGCACGCATGAAAATCATCGTGTTCGGCGACATACACGGGAACCTGCCGGCCCTGGAGGTCGCGCTTCGCGAGGCGCGCGCCGAGGGGTATGATTTTCTCGTACATACGGGAGATCTCGCCGGGTTCGCACCCTACCCGGAGGAGACGATCACTCAAATCCGGGATGCCGGGATCGCCGGTGTTCGGGGGGATGTCGACGACCGGATCGTCGAGGAGGCCCCGGCTCTGGATGCGCGCGGGGCCGATCCGGCCGTGGTCCGGTTCGAGGAGCGCGCGTACACCTGGACGCTCGATCATCTGCATCGCGCGGCCCGCCGCTATCTCGGTAACCTGCCGTTCGAGATCAGGCTCGACGCCGGCGGACGGGATACGGTTCTCCTCCACGCGACGCCAATCGACAACTCGACCTGCTTCTGGGAGGATCGAGACGAGGATTTCTTCCGCGAAATGGGGGATGCCGCCGAGGCCGACATCCTGATCTTCGGGCACACCCACAGGCCATACCATCGCGTCGTGGACGGGAGGCATTTCATCAATGCCGGCAGTGTCGGATTCCCGCAGGATGGTGACGCGCGTACGGGGTACGCCGTGATCCGAACGAATGGGATCGTCGAGGTGCAGTACAGGCGTTTTCCCTACGACATCCGGCGCCTGCTCAGAGGCTGCGCGTCGCGAGGGTTCCCGAAAGGGGCGGAGCGGTTTTTCAGGGTCTGATTGCGCAGGAGCCTGTTCGCGGGGATCGCGCGGAGGCAGGTCGTCAAGCGGAGGGCGCGGGGTGCCGCGAACCGGCACGTTACGGCTCGCGGAGGATCAGGTCATCTCCATCGCGCCAGACATGGAAGCGGGGATGGTCCCGGGCCTTGAGCCGGGTGCTCCCGAAATCCGCGACCGTTTCGGTGCTCCGACCGTCGATCGCCTTGAGAATATCTCCCCGGCGCACGCCGGCGCGTCCCGCCGGCCCATCCGGCTCGACGCTGGCGATCAGCACGCCGGACACGTCGCTCGCCCCCAGGTATTCGGCCAGATCATGATCGAGGGTCTGCACGCTCATCCCGAGGCGTTCGTCGCGAGTGGCCAGATCGTCCGCGGGGGAATCGTGCGCGCCGATCGGGCGGAGCAGATCGGAAGCCACGGAGATCGGCACCTCGAGCCGCACGGCGAGCGCGATGGCATCCGAGGGGCGGGCGTCGATGACGTACTCATCCCCGTTCAGCTTCAGCCCGATCTCGGCAAAATAGGTGTCGTCCCTGAGCGCGGTCACCGTGACCCGTGTGACGTCGATTCCCAGGGTGTTCAGAATCTCCGCCATCAGGTCATGTGTCATCGGTCTCGGGGTCTTCATTCGTTCCTTGCCGAGGTAGATGGCGACTCCTTGATCCCGACCGACGGCGATCGGCACTCCAAGTTCCTCCGAGTCGTCGGCCAGCAGGAGCAGCGCCTGTTCGTGGTCGACCATCCGCAGGCCGGCGATGTGGACGGCAATGGTCCTTGAGGGATTGCCTGCCGTCCGGGCGCGGCTAGGCGGTGCCACAGAGAGGGTCGCGAGGATGAGCGCCACCGCCGACAGGACGGCCTTGCTGTGGATTCGCGACCCAGGAGGGTCATGCATGGGGACTCCGTTATTCGTCGTGTGACAATATACCGGAAAATGCCCGGAAAAGCCCGCGAGAATCGCGTCTAACTCGTAGAAAACAAAGGTCCCCGGTCGATCGATATCGGCCACGGACGAGGTTTGACACACCCGCGACCCGACACTAAAATACACTGAGGCGGCCACTTACGGGGATCACGAGCTCCTCTGCATCGATTGTCCCCGGCGCAGTGGGCCATGGTTAAGGTCGTTTCCGCGCCATTTTCCCCGCCCATCGGGGCCTGCGACGATGACCCTCAAGAAGCTGGGTCGCTTCGAGATTATCCGCCAGATCGGTAAAGGGGCGATGGGGCAGGTCTTTCTCGCCCACGACCCGAAGATCGATCGCCACGTCGCCATCAAGACCATCGTCCTCCCTCCCGGAACATCGGAGGAAGAAGCTCGCGAAACCAGCGAACGGTTCGCGCGCGAGGCACAGGCCGCCGGCAAGCTGCTCCATCCAAACATCGTCACGATCTTCGATGTGGGGGAGGAGGAAGGCGTCTCGTTCATCGCCATGGAGTACATCGAGGGGGAGACGCTGGAGAAGCACACGCGGCCCGATCAGCTCCTGGCACCCGCGCGGGTTCTCGATCTGATCGGACAGGCTGCCGCTGGCCTCGATTACGCTCATCAGAACAAGATCATCCACCGTGACGTGAAGCCCGCGAACCTGATGGTATTGAAAGACGGCGTCCTGAAGGTGACCGACTTCGGCCTGGCCAAGAACCCGTCCGCGAACCTCACGCAGGCCGGTGTACTGCTGGGCACACCCAGCTATATGTCCCCGGAGCAGATCCAGGGGCGGGAACTCGATGGTCGGAGCGATCTGTTCTCACTGGGCGTGGTGGTGTACGAGCTGCTGACGGGGGTGCGCCCGTTCGACGGAGATTCGATCTCGACGATCATCTACAAGGTGCTATACGAGGATCCGCGTCCGCCCGCCGCCTACAACCCCGCCCTCCCCCCGGACGTCAACGTTCTGCTCGAGAAGGCCCTCGCGAAGGACCCCGAGTCACGCTACGGCTCCTGTGCCGAGCTGGCGGCAGCCTTGAACAAGGCGTTCGCTTTCTTGCCGCCGGAGACGCTGTCGCGGCCTTTCCCTGTCATCCGGAAGGGGGGGGATCGCGCGCCGACGATGGCCTCGCCGGTCAGGACGACCGTGCGCGGACCACGGGGCGGTCGGCCCGGCAGTGGGCCGCGGCCGACCCGAAAACCCCGGAGCGACCGGGCGGGGGATGCGGGTCGTCAAACCATGATCGCCCAACATCCCGCGAAGATAGCCGCCGTCGTCGTGATAGCCCTTGCCGGACTCGTGGTTTTCCCCCGCTGGGTGAACCGCCAGGAGTGGACCCCGCCGGAGCAGCGTGTCACGGCGGCTCGGGCACGAGGGGACCTGGTCGTCAATCAGGCCGGGATCGGCAGCCCTCCCCAGAGGGGGCCGTCGCTTACGGGCGGCGGGCAGGTGATGATCGAGATCGAGACGATCCCTCACGGCGGCCGCATCTTCGTGGACGATATCCCGCTTGCCGAGCCCCGCGTGATCCTCTCACTGACCGATCCGCAGGAACACGACATCGTGGCGCGCGCCGGATGCCGCCAGGCGATCGCCGCCATGACGGCGGCCGATCTCGAGTCGT
>JAPUIN010000159.1 GCA_027297005.1 Acidobacteriota bacterium | reverse complement strand
GGGGCGCGCATGCTGTCGTCGATGAGCCCCACGATCGCCTGGCGCGGGGCGGAAGCAATTGCCATCGGATCACCCGGTGGATCACGGATCCCCACCGCCATAGCACAAGTCATCCTCCGTCTGCTCGTCGACGACGAGACTCTCCAGAAAGCGATCGAGCACCCTCGCTTCCATCACCAGTGGCGCCCGGATGAGATCGTGTTGGAGGCGGGAGCCTTCACCGAAGAGACGCAGGCCGCCTTGCGGGGACTGGGGCACGTGCTGCGCGTCAGCGACTGGCGCATTGGGGAGGTCAATGCCGTGCGGTTGTACGCGAACGGCTCGACGGAGGCGGTGGCCGACCCCCGCGGACCAGGCGGCGCCGGAAGGATCGATCGGGAGCGCTGATCCGCCCGCCTGCTGGTCGATCGGCCGATCTTTCAGTCCGGATCCGTCTCGTGTTGCGGCAGGTTGTCCTGGATCTCGAACCAGGCGACCTTGCTGCGTACGTACATGTGGAGCTCGGGCTTGCGGTGCAGGGGGGTGTCGAGCGTGCCGGCCGGGACGTAGACGGCGTCCCATTTCTCGTTTTCTACCAGGAGCTTCGAGCCACAGTTGCGGCAGAACGAGCGCACGGTTCCCGATGCGGCCCTGTAGCTCGAGAGCTCTTCCCTGCCCTGCGTGACGGTGTATTGCTCCCGCCGCACGCCGAGCCCGGTCGCGAACGCCGCGCCGTGGCATTTCTGGCAGTCGGTGCAGTGGCAGTGGAGGAGATCGACGAACGGCTCCTCGGCGCGGTAACGAACCCGCCCGCACTGGCACGATCCTTCGTAGATGCCTGCCACGGTCGTCATGATGGACATCAGTCTGCTCCGGTCCGTCGACCGTCGTCAAGTGTCCGTTTCGGCCGCCGTTCCGGTCCGATCCCGCCCATCCCGAAGCGGTGATAGGATGAACTTTCCGGCGGATACCGCCGGGTCGGAGGGCGCAGTTGCGCATTCTGGTGAGTGGGGCTTCCGGGCTGGTCGGGTCGGCGCTGCTTCCGGCCCTCGCCTCTCAGGGACATGACATCGGCCGATTTGTTCGCCCTCCGACGACACCGGGGTCGCGCGACATCAGCTGGGATCCGTCCCGGGGGGCGTTCGATACGGTGCGCCTGCGCGGTGTCGATGTCATCGTCCATCTCGCCGGGGAGAACATCGCCGCGGGACGATGGACCCGGGCGCGTAAGGAGAACATCCGCAGGAGCCGGGTCGACGGGACGCTCCTCCTCACCCGCGCCCTTGCCGCGGCGGAGAGCCCGCCGCGCGTTCTGATCGCCGCCTCGGCGGTCGGGTACTACGGCGATCGCGGGGACGAGACCCTCACGGAGAAGAGCGAGCGGGGGCGCGGCTTCTTGCCGGCCGTCTGCGTCGCGTGGGAGTCGGCGACCGAACCGGCCGAGGCGAAGGGGATCCGGGTCGTCCACCTGCGCTTCGGCGTCATCCTGTCGCGGCACGGCGGTGCGCTGAAAAAGATGCTTCTCCCCTTCCGCCTCGGGCTGGGGGGCATCATCGGCAACGGCCGGCAGTACATGCCGTGGATCTCGATCGACGATGCCGTCGGCGTCATCCTGCACGTGATGAAGAATGGCGAGATGCGGGGGCCGGTGAACGTCGTCGCCCCCGAGACGGTGACCAACCGCCAGTTCACGAAAGAGCTGGGAAGGACCCTCGGCCGGCCCACGATCTTCCCGATGCCGGCCTTCGCGGCCCGCCTCGCGTTCGGGGAGATGGCCGATGCCTTGCTGCTGGCGAGCACGCGCGTCGAGCCGGGCGTGCTGCGGTCCTCCGGTTATCGCTTCCTCCATTCCGGTCTCGAGGAAGCCCTCACGCACATTCTCGGCCGGTAGCGAAACACCAAACGCGGGCACCAATGAAGAAGACAACCTCCCCTCGGACGCAATCGATACGCCGGGTGCTGTGGCGGGTCCTGTGGCTGAACCTGCTCGTCGCCACCGCGAAGCTGACCTGGGGGATCATGACCGGCGCCATCAGCATGATCGCAGACGGCATGCATTCGTTGATGGATACGTCGTCGAACGTGATCGGCCTGATCGGGACCGCGGTGGCCGATCGCCCTCCCGACACGGGGCACCCATACGGCCACCGCAAGTTCGAGGTGATCGCGGCGCTCGGGATCGTCTTCCTGCTGTGCCTGGCCAGTTACGAGATCTTGTCCGGTGCGGTCGCACGGGTGATGGCGGGCGACAAGGCGCTCGTCACCCCGCTGAGTTTCATCATCATGATCGTGACGATGGTGATCAACGCCTCGGTCAGCATCTACGAGAAGCGCAGGGGGGAGGCGCTCCACAGCCCGATTCTGACCGCCGACTCGCTGCATACGCGGAGCGACGTCTTCGCTTCGTTCGCCGTGCTGGCGGGTCTTGTCGGAACCCGGCTCGGACAGGCATGGCTCGACCCGGCCGCCGCGTTCGTCGTCGTGGTCCTGATCGGCCTGGCGGCCTACCGGATCGTCGCGTCATCCCTCGACGTGCTTGCCGATGCGCGCGTCTACACGCCGGAGGAGATCGCGACGGCGGCGCTGGAGGTGCCGGGCGTCATTGATCTGCACCACATCCGGACGCGCGGCGTCCCGGATCACGCCCATCTCGACTTTCACCTGACCGTCTCGCCCGACACCACGACGACCGAGTCGCATGCCATCTCGCACCGGGTGATCGATCTGATCCAGCGCCGTTTCCCGGGGATCCGCGACATCACCCCGCACGTCGAACCTCCCGGCTGCCCCTCAGGGCCGAGCTACTCCTCGCGCCAGGGGACGGCGTGACGACATGAGCACGACCTGCGAGCTGCCGCGGAAGAACGCCACGCCCGACGAGATCCGCGCGATCCTGAAAGCCGCGAAGAGCGTCGCCGTCGTCGGCCACTCGGATCGACCCGAGCGGGACAGCTATCGTGTCGCGCGTTACCTGGCGGCCCAGGGATACGAGGTCTTCCCCATCAACCCGCACGTGGCCTCGACAGAGGAGATTCGCTTCTATCCCGACCTCGCCTCCGTGCCCGGGCCAATCGATGTCGTCGACATCTTCCGCCGCGTCGAGGCGATCCCGGCGATCGTCGACGATGCGATCCGGATCGGCGCGAAGGTGATCTGGATGCAGGACGGCCTGGCGCACAACGCGGCGGCCGAGAAGGCGCGAGCCGCCGATCTCCGCGTCGTCATGAGCCGCTGCATGATGCGGGATCACCGCGCCCTGATCGCCGCTCCCTAGTGTCCCGTCCGGAACCAAAAGCGTCGGCGCGCCCAGCGCATGATCGGGTAGACGAGGAAGCCGCTCAGAAGCGCGGGGCCGCCGTAGATCATGTACTCGCTGCCGCTGCCGAACATGGCGAACAGCGCGATCGCAATAGGCGGGATGATCATGATCAGGAGGCTCCAGCGCCCCAGTGGAATGGTGAAACGATACCCCCCACCTTCCCCCCCGAGCTCCGGCTTCCAGCGGATGCGCCAGAGGGCGAGGAAGATGATGATGTAAACGGCGCTGAACAGCCACATGTCGAGGACGACCAGGTCCTTGATCGACATGAAGCTCAGCGCTGTGTAGATGACGGCCCCCATCAGGAGCGAAACCCACGGGGTGCCGTACTTCTTGTGCGTCCGGGCCAGCGGCCGGAAGAGAAAACCATCCTGCGCCATCGTGAACGGAATGCGCGAGTAGGCCAGCGTGTAGGCATTGAACAGGGCGAGGCTCATGATGATGCCGGCGGCCGCGACCCAGTAGCCGAGGTACTGGCCGCCCACGATCCTCCCCACCTCGACGAACGAGCCGGCCGAGATGGTGGTCCAGTCAGGGATGATGGCGAGCGTGAACAGCAGCGGCAGCAGGTAGGTCGGCACGGTCAGCGCGATCGCGATCAGGACGGCCCGCAGGTAGTTGCGCCTCGGGTCTTCGATCTCCTCGGCCACGGTCGACAACGACTCGTACCCGGAATAGTTCCACATCCCTATCAGCAGGCTCACGCCCAGCGCGGCAGTGAGGCTCATGTCGGGCGGCGTGAACGGCACGAGCGGGTTGTGGCTCCAATGGCTCACGCCCAGGGTGCAGACGAGGAGAAACGGACTGAGAATGAAGATGGTAAAGACGATGGAGGAGTAACCGACAGTCTGGATACCGCGGATGTTTCCGAGCGTGCAGCCGGCGATGATGAGCAGACAGACCGCCTGCCGGCCGACGGGCACCACTGCCGCAGGGATCGCCCCTGCATCGGCCAGCATCTGCAGCAACGGTTCGGTGTACTCGGCCGCGAGGACAGCGTACAACGCCGTATCGAACCAGGAGCCGACCAGCGTCCACCAGCCGGCCTGGAAACCCCAGAAGTCCCCGAAGACGTGGCGGACCCACCGGTAATACCCCCCCTCCACCGGGAACCGGCTTGCCATCTCGCCGGCCGCGAGCCCCAGCGGGAGACCGAAAAAGAGTGGCAGGACCAGGATCAGAAGGATCGCGAGGCCGGGGCCCGATTCCGGAACCAGCTCTTCGATCCCGAAAGGCCCGGCCGCGGACAGGCAGAAGACGAGGGCGACGAGCGGCAGGAGCTTCAGCCCCTGGCGGGGCGGGGAGGCGGGCGCGCTCAATTGACCCATTCAGCGCAGGCCTTGTCGGCCGCCTTGAGGATACGTTGCAGCTCGCGATCGACTTTGGGAGTCAGCGGATCCTCGTCCGGCAGCGCCAGCAGGCGCTCGACCTGGGTACGCGCCTTCACGATCTCGTTGTGCCCATCGATGAAGTACTTGTCGTAGGTGTTGCGATAGCTGAAACTTGCGGTGCATCAGAATTATCCCCGCCCTTCCCCGCGCGACGCTACCCCCAATGGGCTTCCCGGTCAACGTGATGCCGTTACGGCTTGAATTTGCGCTCAACGCGCCTGACCTCTGAAGCCGGTACAGCATCAGTCGGTCGACTCGCCGTCAGGACCCGCGGAACCTGTGATAAATTGACGATTCAGCATCAACACCTCGTTTTCATATATGGAACGAGCGGCCCGGCCGCCGCCGCGGCCGGTTGCCGGGGCGCAAGGAGAATGATGACATGACGCAATCTGCTCGCTATGACGCCATCATCGTGGGTGGCGGACACAACGGCCTGGTCGCCGCCGGGTATCTCGCCAAGGAGCGGCTCAAGGTCCTCGTCCTCGAGCGGCGGCACCTCGTCGGCGGCGCCTGCGTCACCGAGGAGATCATCCCCGGATATCGCGTCTCGCGCACCTCGTATGTCTGCAGCCTTCTCCTTCCCGAAGTGATCCGAGACTTCCGCATGAAGGAGTACGGCTTCGAGCTCCTCGTGCCGGAGCCGAACGGCCTGCAGCCGCTCCCCGACGGCCGCGGCATCGTCTGGTGGTCCGATCCGAAGAAGCGCGCCGCGGAGATCGCCAAGTTCTCGCCGAAAGACGTCGACAACATCGAGAAGTTCGAGGCCGGGCTGGCCGAGCTGCAGCCGTTCGTCGATGAGATCCTGAGAATGACCCCCCCCATGTTCCCGCCCAAAGGGATCGGCGAGATGCTCGAGTTCGCCAAGTTCGGGCGCAAGATGCTGAAGCTCGGCGATCGCAAGCTGAAGCACTTCATGGAGCTGATGACGCTGTCGTGCGCCGATTACCTCGACAAGCGGATCGAATCGGACGCGATCAAGGCTTATTTCGCCATCAGTGGCATGACCGGCACCTGCGTCGGGCCGATGAGCCCCGGCTCGGCCGCGGTCATGCTGCATCACGCGATGGGCAGCGCGATCGAAGGGAAGCCGGGCGGGTGGGGATACGTGAAGGGGGGCATGGGGAGCATCGCGGAAGCGCTCCGCAAGTCGGTCGAGGATCTCGGGGTCGAGATCCGCACCGAGGCCGAGGTATCGAAGTTCCTGGTCGAAAAAGGTGTCTGCCGCGGCGTCGTCATGCATAACGGCGACGAGATCCGCGGCCGGCTCGTGGCCAGCAACTTGGATCCCAAGCGCACCTTCCTCGGCATGCTCGACAACGATACGCTGCCCGAAGACTTCACCCAGGCGATCCGCGATTTCAGCATCCAGGGATCATCGATCAAGGTGAACTGCGCCCTGTCCGAGCTGCCGAACTGGACCTGCATGCCGGGCACCGACCCGGCGGCACCGCACCAGCAGGCGATGTTCGAGATCGGCCCGAGCATCGAGTACCTCGAACGTGCCTACGACGACCTCAAGTACGGCCGGCCTTCCCAGAGACCGATGATCGACGGTAACATCGCCTCGGTGATCGACGACACACTCTGCCCGAAGGGGCACCACGTGTTGTCGCTCTTCGTCCAGTACGGCCCCTACCACCTGAAGGAGGGGACCTGGCCGGAGATCCGCGAGAAGGTGGGGGACAACATCATCGACACGATGGCCGAGTACGCCCCCAACATCAAAAAGGCGATCATCGGTCGCGAGGTCCTGTCACCGTGGGATCTCGAGAAGGAGTTCGGCCTGACCGAGGGGAACATCTTCCACGGCGAGATGACGCCGAACCAGCTCTTCTTCCTGCGCCCCGCGCCGCGCTGGGCCCGGTACAGGACACCGGTCCGCGGCCTCTATCTGTGCGGATCGGGCGCGCACCCCGGCGGCGGCGTGATGGGCGCTCCGGGGAAGAACGCCGCCCAGGCGATCCTCAAGGACCTGCGGCGCTAGGAGAACCGGGGTCCGCCCCAACCGATGCGGCTCGCGGAAGCGCTCCGCCTGCTCCTCTTCATCGGCATTGTCGCCGCCGTCTACCTGATGGCGGCGGGGATGCTGCTGCGGGCCCTGTTCGCGCGCCTTCGCGGACGACGCCCGACGCTCCTGCAGCGCTGGACGCGGCGCCTCGTCTTCAGCGTCGCGATCGTCGGCCTCGCCTGCTTCACCTACGGCTACTTCATCGAGCCGTCCTGGCCACAGGTGACGCACGTCCGGATCCCGACCGAGAAACGGCCGCCGGGATCACGCCCGATCCGGATCGCACTGATCTCGGACACCCACTCCAACCCCCGGCCGCGCCTCGAAGAACGGCTGCCCGGCCTGATTGAGGGGGAGAACCCCGATCTGATCCTCTTCGCCGGGGATGCGATCAATTCGGATGAGGGACTGCCGGTCTTCAAGGAGCTGCTCACCCGGCTGTCGAAGATCGCGCCGACCTTTGCTGTCCGAGGAAACTGGGATGTCGATCGATGGTCCGACCACGACCTGTTCGGGGGGACCGGGGCACGGGAGCTGGACGGTCAGGTGGCGAGCCTCGAGATCGACTCGACCCCGGTCTCAATCGTGGGGATCGCAGTCGGATCGGAGGCGCTCGCCAGACGCACCCTGCAGAAAGTCCCGGACGGGGCGCTCACGATCTTCCTGCATCACTACCCTGATCTGATCCCGCAGATCGCCCGTCGCAATGTCGATCTCTATTGTGCAGGCCACACCCACGGCGGTCAGGTCGCCCTACCGTTTTACGGCGCCATCATCACGTTGTCGAAGTTCGGTAAGGAGTACGAGTCGGGACTGTACCGCGTCGGCGGAACGTGGCTTTACGTCAACCGGGGAATCGGCATGCAGGGACGGCCTTCCCCTCCCGTCCGCTTCTTCGCCCGCCCGGAGATCACGATTCTCGAGCTCGTCTCTCCGACCTGATCGCTCGCCTTCCACCTCTCGCCCTCTCCCCGCCTGCCCCGCGGGACACGGCTCCGCGTGCCTCAAGAGGGATGTGGGAGGCTGCAGTCGGTCAATCAGGCGCGGCCAATGTCCCTGATGATCTTGTGGCCGGCATTCCAGCCGACGGCTCCCCAGACCCCGCCTCCGGGATGGGCGCCGGAGCCGCATATATAAAGGTTAGGGATCGGGGTGCCGTAGTCGGCGTAGCCGGCGGCGGGACGGAAGCTGAAGAGCTGGTCGGGGATCATGGCACCGTGGAAGATGTTTCCCCCGCTCAGGCCGAAGATCTTCTCGAGATCCTCCGGGGTGTAGACGTGCCGGGCGATGACCGTTCCGGGGAAGTTGGGGGCATACCGGGCGATCTCCGCGATGACGCGATCGGCGACGGTCTCCTTCATCCCCTCCCACGTCCCTTCTTTCAGGTAGCGCGGGCCATACTGCACGAAGCACGACATGATGTGTTTCCCGGGCGGCGCGCAGGACGGGTCGAGCGCCGACTGGATGCAGGCCTCGACGGTGGGGCGCTCCGAGAATCCCCCGCGGCGGCAATCCTCCCATGCCCGTTCGATGAAATCGATCGTCGGGCAGAGATTGATCAGCCCGCGGTGCTGCGGTCCGGGCGCGGTGCCGGGCATCGCCGTAAAATCGGGCAGCTCGGAGAGTGCAAGATGCACCTTGAGCGATGCGCTCTGATCCTTGAAGGAACGGATCTGGTCGAGGAAATCTTCCGGCAGGGCGGCCTCGGGGAGCATCTCCAGAAACGTGCGGCGAGGTGTCGCGTTGCTGGCGATGAGATCAGCCCGCAGCACCTCACCGTCCACGAGTCTCACCGCTTCGGCCCGCCCGGCCGCGTCGAGCTCGATCGACTGCACGCGCGTATTGACGCGCACCTCCACGCCGCGCTCCCGCGCCGCGGCGGCGAGCGCCTGGGTGATCCCGCCCATCCCGCCGACCACGACGCCCCAGATGCCGGACGTGCCGTCGACGCCCCCCAGCACATCGTGC
>JAPUIN010000158.1 GCA_027297005.1 Acidobacteriota bacterium | reverse complement strand
GGCCTCAGTTTACTGCCACATTACTGCCATGTAGCGTTCCCATAGAGCATTTTGGGCACAGAGCGCACACGGAGTCAGTCCGCGTAACCTACTACCGTCACGCTACTTGTTCAGTTTTGGGGACTTGCGGGATTTCGGCAGGAGCGCTTACGAATCAGTTGCTCTACCACTGAGCTACGTCGGCACGGGTCCACGACCACACGACGTTTTCCGCGGCGAGTCCTCCGAGGCCGGGGTGACATTCTTCGGCACATCCCGCGATTCCTGCGGACAAAATTGTCCATTTCGGTCCCCTCGTTTGCTTGCCGCAGCCGGCTCAAGCACTATCTTTTCAGGGGATTGCGTGCCCGGACGATGCCGTATCTGTCTGGCATGGTGGTTGCTCTATATAAGTGCTATCGGAGGGGAAAGGGTATGTCGAGGGTTCGAGGCCGTCATCGAGAGGGAAGCGGCTCTGGTTTCACGCTGATCGAGCTGCTGATCGTCGTTGCGATCATCGGCATCATCGCTGCGGTCGCGATCCCGAACCTCATGAACGCCCTCGACAAGGGGAAGCAGAAACGCTCGATGGCCGACTTGAAGACGATCTCGACGGCGGTCGAAATGTACTCCATCGACAACACCCAGTACCCGGTCAGCATCGCCGCATGGGCGTCGATCAAGCCTCACCTGACCCCATTCTTCATCAGGGATCCGCCCAACGCCGACGGATGGAACAGCACTTGGGATACGACGACCGACGCGGCCGGGCTGAACTACACCATGGCGAGCTACGGTAAGGACGCCGCGGTCGGCCCCCGATCCGGCGGGCAGACCCAAGATTTCGACTGCGACATCGTGTTCCGCAACGGCCAGTTTTATCAGTGGCCGGAAGGATCCCAGAGCTGAGCCAGGTGGACCGGCTCGATCTCCTGTCGCTCACCCCACGTTGACCCGCCCTCGCGCAGCCGTCTAGACTCCGCTCCCGCGCCAAACCGCGCGGGAAGGGGGAACAATTGCTGGGCCCGGCCCGAACCATTGCGGCGTCGAGGCGCGCCATGACGCGTGTCAGGGACTCCCGTTTCATCGCGACCGCCACGCCGCTTCATAGTGAAGAAGGGGCCCGTGTGGCCCTCGACCGCGTGCGCGCCGAATTCCACGGCGCCACCCACCATTGCTGGGCGTTGCGCCTCGCCGC
This sequence comes from Acidobacteriota bacterium, assembly GCA_027297005.1. Next base: position 2,621 of record JAPUIN010000158.1, on the reverse strand, counting down.
GCCACAGGAGCCGGTTGAGCGTTCAAGCGATGACGGCGAGCCTTCGGGTACGGCGGGAGCCCCGATCCTGCAGGCGATCCGGAGAGCCGGACTGACCAACGTGCTGATTGTCGTCACCCGATATTTCGGCGGTGTGAAGCTCGGCAAGGGGGGACTGGCCCGCGCCTACCGGGACGCCGCCCGGTCGGTGCTGAAGGACGCGCCGGAGGTGGTGGCGGAGGTGCTGATCGATCTCGAGATCGCGGTGAGAATCGATCACGACGGGGAGACCCGGCATATGGTGGCGAGGCATCGGGGCCGGGTTGAGGGCGCCCGTTATGATCCGGAGGGGCGCGCAATCCTGGCGGTGAGCCTTCCGGAGCCTGAGCTCGGAATGTTGCGCGAGGATCTCAACACGCTCACCCGGGGCGGAGCGACCATCCGGTCGATTGAATGAGGTGGGTGGAGCAGCAGGTTGATCCGCTCCCGGGCGGCTGCTATCATCGCGCCGCTCCGGGAGGGGCGCATGGCACTCTTCAGGGACCGTCCCGCGCCGGGGGAGGAGGATGACTCCCGCATCGCGGATCTGACCCTCATCGACCGCGACATCACCATCATCGGCGAGATCATCTCCGAGGAGAATATCCGGCTGCGCGGCCGGGTGGAGGGGAACGTCTCGACCTCCGGCTCGGTGGTGATCGAGCCGAATGCCTCGGTCCGGGGGGACATCACGGCCCAGAATTTGATCGTCGAGGGGACGATCGAGGGGACGGTCGTGGTGGCGCGCAAATTCGAACTGCGTCCAACCGGCTGGATGCGTGGGGACATCCGTGCCTCTGTCGTGGCGATCGCCGAGGATTCCTTTCTGAAGGGGAAGGTCCTGGCGACCGAGAAGATCTCGACCAACGCACCGCGGAGGCGCGTGGAAGGGTGAGCGGCCGCCGTGCATCAGCCATTTGAACGGGCGCTCTCGACGGCGGCCCGGCCTCATCATGTTCCTGGCGGGTGCCACGATTCTGATGGGCGCTCTGATCTTCTACACGCTTGGCCAGCGTCCGCCGCTTCTGCCTGCCGACCGGGATCATCTTTTTCCTCGTGAACCTTCCTTTTGTCTTCGCTGCCACGGTCCGGCGGGGACCGATCCCCGCGGGCCGAACCATCCTTTAAACGATCGATGCTTCGAGTGTCACGAGCGGCCGTAGCCTTCCCGTTGTCCGGCGCAGATCGGATTCCGTTCCGTATCTCGGGTTCATTCCGAGGCCCACTCGACTTCCGGAGAGGTCGGAGCAGTTGCCAGCCGACGACCGGAGCGGCCCGGAGCAACCGGCGCTTCAAACCGCGGTAACCCTGTCGCCCGGCCATCAGATCCGAGAGGGTGTCGCCGATCGCCCGGCTTCTCCCGCACAGCAGGACCAGCATCTCGATGAAGCGCCGATCGAAGAAGGTGGGCGCCATTCGGGCAGCGCGATCGAATTCGTCCGCGACGCGTCGACTCCACAGGTGGGTGAATTGACCGGCGCGACCCTCCGCGATGAGATCGGCAAGCAGTTCTCCCGACAGCATGGCGTAATAAATCCCCTCGCTCGTGATCGGATCGACGGCACGGCATCCGTCGCCGGTGAGCGCCCAGCCCGGGCCGGTCAGATCTTCGGCCCCGGCTTCCCCGAGGGCACCCGGTATCAAGGCCGCGTAACGCTGCGAGCGTTCGATTGCCTGCTGTCCGTACCGCAGAGTGAGGAAGTCATCCATGCGCCGCTGCAGGGGGGCGACCCCGGGGGGACCAAGCGGGCCGCAGATCCCGGCCGAGGAGTGGTCGATCCGGGGGAAGATCCAGAGATACCCCCGTAGCCCGGCGAAGAACTTCAAGGTGATCCATTCCTCGACGAGATCCGGGACGTAGTAGCCGATCCCCTGCGTGAGGGATCGTCTGTCGATCCGCCCCGTCAGCCACCTCCTTGTCGGTCCGGAGGCACCGTCCGCGGCGACGAGATAGTCGAACAATCCGTGCGCTTCGCGTCGGCCGTCGACGACGGTGTCGAGTTGGAAGCCCGCCCCCGCCATCGTGCCTCTCCCGCGCGCCGCGCTGCCACGGGTGAGAGCCACGACACGACGACGAACCAGTCGCGCACCCGCTTCAATCGCGTTTTCGAGAAGGAGCGTGTGCAGATCGGCGCGGCTGAAGACGAACAACGGATCTTGCAGCCGGATGTCGGCCTCGCGACCCGACGGAGCGATGACGAGACACCGGCCCACCCGCCGCACCGGGAGGCGTGCCGTCTCGAGAAATGGGAACCGCTCGAACCCGCGGGCCGACATTCCGCCGCCGCACGGTTTCTCGAAGTGGGTGCGCGGTTCGAACAACGTCACATCGAGCCCCCGCTCGGCCAGGCGGCGGGCGCAGATCGCACCGCTCGGTCCTCCGCCGATCACTCCGATCCGTCTCTCTCGATGCGCAGTCATGCAGTGCCTTCCGTGGGCGCGGTTGGCCATCCGGAGGCAGCGCCCCGCATGATTCGCCGCGGGCCGCGACGCGCTGCCGTCGGAGTTGGGCGCGTCATTCCGGGTCACCGCCGAGCGCGGCTTCGAGGATGCGGCATTGGGCGACGATGATGTCGGCGGTGGAGCCCTCAATCAGCACCGCG
>JAPUIN010000157.1 GCA_027297005.1 Acidobacteriota bacterium | reverse complement strand
CGATGAGCAGCGAATCGGATATGCGCGCTTCGCGGGTGGTGCAGCGACGACAGCTCGTCGCCGTGATCTCGCTGACGGGGACGATCCTTCTCGTCGAAGCGATCGGCGGCGTCCTGTCCGGCAGTCTGGCGCTCCTTTCGGACGCCGGCCACATGCTCACCGATCTGCTGGCCCTGGCCCTCTGCCTGATGGCCGTGCGCTTCGCGTCGCTTCCCGCGACGCCCGAGAAGACCTACGGCTACCATCGGCTCGAGATCCTCACCGCGCTCCTGAACGGCACGCTGCTTCTGCTGATTTCAGCCGTCCTGATGTTCAAGGCGATCCAGCGCGCCGTCGAACCGATCCCCGTGCACGGCGGACTGATGATGACCGTGGCGTTGATCGGCCTGATCGCCAACATGGCGGGCCTGATGCTGCTCTCCCGGGGTCATCGCAGCCTGAACGTGCGCGGCGCGCGCATGCACCTGATCGGGGATGCTCTGTCGTCCTGCGGGGTTCTCATCGCCGGCGTGATCCTCTGGATCACCGGATGGAACGCGGTCGATCCGATCGTCGCGGGGCTCATCGCCATCGTGATCGTCGTGGGGGCATTGCGTCTGATCCGGGAGGCGGTCGACATCCTGCTGGAAGCGACCCCGGCCGGGATCGGGCTGGATGACGTGATCCGGGCGATCGCGACGGTGCCCGGAGTTCTCGAGGTGCATGACCTGCACATCTGGAGCATCACCACCGGGTTGCATGCCCTGAGCGGTCACGTGCGGGTCTCCGAGGACGCCCACGATCGTCAGGACGAAATGCTCAACCGCATCAAGGAAACGATCCGGGATCGATTCGGGATCGTCCACACCACGGTCCAGATCGAATCCCCCACGTACCAGGAACTGGGGGACGTTCATTGAACGGGATTCGATTCGGGTAGTGCGGGATCGCTGGCGGATTGAGTCGAATCTAGGGATGTTCGCGCTGCTGCGGGCCGAACATGCAGTCGAAGCCGTTGCCGCAGGGGCGCTTGCTGATGCCGTAGCCGTTGCTGGCGTTGAGGCCGAGACCGCCGAATAGTCCCGGCGCCGAGTTATCATGGCCGTACCCCAGGAAGTGATGATGATCCGGGTAGCGCACGGGGCCGGGCACGCCGCCCGCGAGGGCGATCGGCGCGAATACGACCGGGGCCGGGGCCGGTGCCGGCGGAGCAACGACATCAATGTTGATGATGACAGTCGTCCCGTCGCCCGACGGCGTGACCCGGACGGCGTCCTGGGCGATGGCGTCCTGCGAGCCGTCTCCGCGATTCACGATCACCTGGACATCGGTCGCCGGGGTGATCCCGCGCCCCCCGGAATCGGAGGTCATAGGAAGCGCCTCTTCGTGCGCGGGGGGTGGAGGGCGGTTCTCCTCGGCCGGGCGTGCCATCGGGGAGGCCCGGCGATAGGACGCCGGAATCTCGCCCCCCATCCGCCGACCCTCTGCATCGAGGTTCGTCAGGACGACGGTTTTCTGTCCATTGGGCCGGATCGTCCTGTAGATTCTCACCTCATCGGACTCATAGATGACATCCAGGGGGAGGGTCGCCGAGCCGGCGGCGAAGGCGGGCATCGCGACCTGGTAAACGGTGAGGAGCGATCCGACCAATCCGGCGATCAGGACGTTCCTGCCTGGTATTCGAGGGGGCTTCCTGCACATGCCCTCAATACTATCACCGTTCGGCCGGCACGGCATATGTGTTAATCTACACGGCGAACCCCGCAGACTCGGATCCCGAGGATGTGACGCCCCGCTCGAAAGCATGATGAGACGGAGCTTGAGAGAGGAATGCGGCCTCACGGAATCAGGAGCGGATGGCGCACCGCCACGCGAGGGAGACTGGTTCTCGAGGACGGGGCCGTTTTCCCGGGCATCTCGTTCGGAGTCGAGGAGGGGGCCGCCGGTGAGACAGTTTTCACGACCGGCATGGTCGGCTACCCGGAGGCGCTGACTGATCCCTCCTATCGTGGTCAGATCCTCACCTTCACCTATCCCTCGATCGGCAATTATGGTGTCCCCGCATGGAGCGAGCCCCACGCGAACCCGTCCCGTTCCGATGGAGTAGGTGAGCCGATCCCGAGACCGCGGGAATCGGAGCGGATCCAGGCCGCCGGTTTGATCTGCTCCACCTACTCCGAAGAGTTCTCCCATCATACGGCCGAAATGAGCCTGGGATCGTGGCTCATGGAACAGAGGATTCCGGCTCTCACCGGTGTTGATACCCGCGCCCTGACCAGGCGGATACGGATCCACGGCGCCCTCTTGGGACGGATCGAGATTGACGGCCGGCCGGTACCACGGGTCTCCGATCCGAATCGGCGCAACCTCGTCGCGGAGGTTTCGACCCGCCAGGTGCTTCGATTTGGGCGCCGGGGACTGCCGCTCACGATGATCGACTGCGGCCGGAAGAACAACCAGGTGCGGATGCTCGTTGAACGAGGCGCCCAGGTGACCGTGATCCCGTGGGACTCCGACGTGCGGAGGGTGCCTCGGGATTGCGCCGGTGTGATCGTCAGCAATGGCCCGGGGGATCCGCGCATGGTTGCCTCGACGGTGGAGACGGTGCGAGCCCTGATGCGCCGGCGCGTCCCGATCCTCGGCATCTGCCTGGGGCATCAGATCCTGGCGCTCGCCGCAGGGGCCTCGACATACAAAATGAAGTTCGGTCACCGGTCGCACAATCAGCCGTGTGTGGAGACCGGAACCGCAAGGTGCTACCAGACGAGCCAGAATCATGGGTTCTCGGTCGACGGCCGCAGTCTGCCGCGCGGTTGGACCGAGTGGTTCGTCAACGCCAACGACGGCTCCAATGAGGGAATCCGCCATCGCAGCGGGTTGTGGCGATCAGTGCAATTCCATCCCGAGGCGGCGCCGGGCCCGGGTGGCACGACCTGGATCCTGGATCAGTTTCTGGAGGCGATCCGCTGATGCGGGCGAGAGGCGTTCGTGTCCGCTCCGGCAACGGTTACACCGGCCGGAATGGCCGGATGCGGGTCATTCTGCTGGGATCGGGCGCGCTGAAGATCGGCGAGGCAGGGGAGTTCGATTATTCCGGATCGCAGGCGATCAAAGCCCTGAAGGAGGAAGGGGTGGAGGTCTGGCTGATCAACCCGAACATCGCCACTATCCAGACCTCCCCCGGTCTGGCCGATCGGATCTTCCTCCTGCCGATCGAGCCGCGCTTCGTGGCGAGGGTCATCGCCAGTGGCCGGCCCGACGGGATCCTGCTCTCGTTCGGGGGGCAGACCGCCCTTAACTGCGGCCTGCAACTAAATCGGCAGGGGACCCTGAGGCGTTACGGCGTCAAGATCCTCGGCAGCCCGATCGCTGCGGTCGAGAAGACCGAGAACCGCGCGACCTTCGCGCGGGAGATGCGCAGGATCGGACTCAATGTCCCGCGCAGCGCCGCCGCACGGGACCTCCCGTCGGCGCTTCGCCTGGCGCGTTCGATCGGGTATCCGGTGATGGTGCGCACCGGGTTCACGCTCGGCGGGCGGGGATCCGGGATCGCGGGGAGCGAATTGGAGTTGCGGCGACTTCTGGCCGAGGCCCTTGCCTCCTCGCCGCAGGTCCTGATCGAGGAGGATCTTACAGGCTGGAAGGAGTTTGAGTACGAGGTCGTCCGCGATCGCGCGGACAACTGCATCTCCGTCTGCAACATGGAGAACGTCGATCCGCTGGGGGTCCACACGGGTGAGTCCATCGTTGTGGCGCCGTCGCAGACGCTGAACGACGAGGAGTATTTCTTTCTGCGCGACATCGCGTTCCGCGTCATCCGGCATTTCGGGATCATCGGCGAATGCAACATTCAGTTCGCCATTCATCCGAAGACCGGCGATTACCAGATCATCGAGGTGAACGCGCGCCTGTCGCGCTCCTCGGCGCTCGCGAGCAAGGCGACCGGATACCCGCTGGCTCGTGTCGCCGCCAAGCTGTCGCTCGGTCAGGTCCTTCCGGAATTAAAGAACTCCATGAACAATACGACAACGGCATGCTTCGAGCCGGCGCTCGACTACCTGGTCGTCAAGATGCCGAAGTGGGACCTCGAAAAATTCCGCGGCGCCTCCCATTTCATTGGCAGTGAAATGAAGTCGGTTGGTGAGGTGATGTCGATCGGCCGTTCCTTCGAGGAGGCGTTGCAGAAGGGATGCCGGATGCTGGGGGACGGGATTCGGGGGCTGGTGGGGAACGATTTCAACATCAGTCAATCGCTCAAGGATCTGTCGCGCCCCACGCCCCGGCGGGTTTTTGCCCTCGCCGAGGCGATCGCGCGGGGTCGCACGGT
>JAPUIN010000156.1 GCA_027297005.1 Acidobacteriota bacterium | reverse complement strand
GATCCCGCCGGCCTCCCGGAGACATTGCTCCGCCGCTTCGGATCGCCGGTTCATCTCGAGGGCGACTCGGCAGCGCTCGGCGGCGGTGCGCCGGTCGCCGAGTCGAAGGTGCAGGATCCCGAGGTAGGTGTAGATGTGGTGGAATGGGGGGCGCTCGGCGAGCAGTTGCGCTTCCACTTCACGGGCCTCGTCCAGGCGGCCGAGGGTCGAAAGCGCGTCGCATTTCATCACCCGCGCGACGTAGGGGTCGCCGGCCGAGACGATCGCGCGCTCCGCCTCCACCAGAGCACGAGAAGCGGTCTCCGCCGTCAGCTCTCCGGGAAAAAAGAGGGCCGGGCTGAGGACGGAGTAGGCATCGCGATCGGCCAGCGCCGCGTACGGCCCCGCCTCCTGCAGGTAGACGACCGCGTTGTCGTCGAAATAGACCGGACGCCAGCCACCGAGGGTGTCGATCGTCCAGGCGGCATCCCTCATCCCGCGCTGCGTCCACTCGATGAAGATGGCGACGGCGTCGATCCGCTCGATCATGCGTTGCATCTCCTCCGGATCGCCGAGGGCTCGCCGGTGCCACGCGAACAATTCCTCGCCGTAAACGTCGTTGCGCGAGTCCATCGCGACCCGAATCCGGGGGTAGAGGCGGTAGATCAGGTAGCCGCCCGAGGAGTAATTGTTCAGAACGTTGCCGCCGATATCGTTTGCCTCGAGGTAATCGGCTCCCCCGACGGCAATCTTGCGACCGATCCCGAACCCGACCTCACGGCGGCTCGACGGGCTGTAAGCGTACCCGCGCACGCCGAACCAGACGGCAAGCAGGAGAATTAAGGGAGAGATCCAGAGGATTCGCCGGGCGGGACGGCCGGGAGCCCGGCGCTCCGCAGTGAGCCAGGTCGCCGTCGCGGCGACCGCCGGAAAGGTCCCCAGCGCGAAGGGGGTGACGTTGCGATTCATGCTCAACGACAGGACGAGGAGTAGAGCGAAAATGAGGAATGACGCGGCCCCGCCAGGAGGGAACCGGCGCCGCAGCATCCCCTTCACCAGCGCCGTGGTGAGGACCGCGATTCCGAATGCTCCCCAGATGACGTACATGACGGCCATGTAGGTCTTCGCATATGAACTGCTGAACGGCGGCAGCCACTCGTAGATCTGCTGCATAAAGCCGCTGCCGGTCAGCTGAAACGGAAAAGCAAGTAAGCGCTCGCGGTAAGGATTGACCAGGCAGCAGAGGATGAGAGCCGCCGCGAGGGCGATCAGCCGGATCCCCTCGCTCCGCTCATTCCGCCGAGCCCGGTCAGGTGTTCCCGACGATGTGCCGGGGGACCGGGGGGAAATTAAACCGTCGATCAAGGCTCCCACACCGCACAGCCCCACGATCGCGGGTCCGAGCACGAACCCGCCATGGAGGTTCGCCCAGAGGACCTGCAGGGGAGCAAAGACCCAGAGCGGTCCCCAGCGGCCGGCGCGGCGGCGCGCCAGCAGCCACAGGTAGAGGGCGAGCATCAGATACGTGAAGATGTGGGGCCGTTCGAGAAACCGCGCCGAAGCCAGGACGAAGACGAGGGTGAGGGATGGCACGGCGATGCCGGGCGTGGCGCCCAGAGTCCGTGCCGCGGCATAAAGCAGCGCCGCGACGGCGAGGGCGACCAGAATCTTGAGCAGGATGAGGGCATCCAGGCCGCGTTCCCCGAAGGAGGTCTCCGTCACCCTGAACAGCACGGCTGACAGCCACTCGTGGGCGATGTAGGGACGCCCCCGCGCGAGGGCCGAGTAATCGTCCTGCTCGGGGACCGAACCGGTGGCGAGCACATGTTCGCCGGTGCGCAGGTGGAGGAAGATGTCGTTGTTGGTGATTGGCGCGATATTCAGGGACAGAACGAGAACGGCAAAGGCGGCGAGCAACGCGGCCTCGTCGAGCGGGAGGCGAGCCGACCGCGACACGCCGGATTCAGCTGAGCCGCGAGGCGATGAGGGCGTTGACCATCTTCCCATTCACGCGCCCCCGGTGGCGCTCCATGAACTCCTTCATCGCCCGTCCGAGGTCCTTTTTTGAGGTGAGGCCCAGTTCTTTGAGGAGCGCATCGACGGCTCGCGCGACCTCCGCCTCCCCCATCTGTGCGGGAAGGTAGCGCTCGACGACCGTGATCTCGCTGCGCTCCTGGTCGGCTCGCTCCGGCCGGCCCCCCTTCTCGTACTGTTCGATCGCCTCGCGGCGCGTCTTGACGGCGCGCTGCAGGATCGCCACATAGTCCTTCTCCTCGAGATCGCGCTTCAGGTCAATCCGGGCGTACTGCACCTGCGAGATGAGCATCCGGAGCGTTGCCACGGTGGTGGTGTCACGCTGCTTCATTGCCACGAGCAGGTCGCTCTTGATTCGGTCGATCATGATTTCTCCCGCGTGCGCCCCTTCGTAGCCGGCGTGTCCCTATGATGCCACAGGGTGGGGTGGGGGATCAGGCACGTTCTTCGCGATCCCGGCAGCCGCCGCACGGCCACGCGGCACATCGACGAGGGTCATCAGTCCAAGCCCCGCGGCGAAGAAGATCACCAGGGAGAGCACGGCGGGTCGCTCGCTCCCGGCCCAGGCCGCCACCGAGCCGTAGAGCAGTGGCCCGATGACGGCCGAGATCTTGCCGGTGAGGCCGTAAAACCCGAAGAATTCGGCGCTCCGGCCAGGCGGGATCAGCAACCCCATGAGGCTGCGGCTCGCCGTCTGGGTCGAGCCCATCCCGAGCGAGGCGGCGATCCCCACGGCGAAGAACGCCGGCACGGAGGTCACGAGGAAGGCCGCCACCACGACACCGCACCACAGAACGAGCGTGCAGGCGATCGTCGGCCGGGCGCCCCAGCGATCGACGATGTACCCGGTCGCGAGGGCCCCTGCGAAGGCGGAGATTTGCGTGACGATGAACAGCATCATGACCTGCGACACGGTAAAGCCGATGACCTGCATCGCGTAGATCGCCGAGAAGGCGATCACCGTGGTGACGCCATCGTTGTAAACGATGAATGCGAGCAGGAATCGAAAGAGGTCCTTCAGTTGCCGCACGTGGCGGAATGTGTCGCGCAGCCGCCACAGTGCCTCGCGCGCGGTGCGCAACCCGATCCCTCGCCGGCGGGGGGTACGCTCACGAAGCCCGAAGAAAATCGGCAGCGAGAAGATCAGGTAGAAAAGGGCCACCGCGGCAAAGGTCAGGCGGTACGTCGCCACACCCTCATCACCGAGCCCCGCCCGGGTGAACGGCAGGGTCAAGATCAGGGCGATCAGGGCCCCAATGTACCCGGTGGCCCAGCCGATGCCGGAGATGCGGCCCATCTCCTCATCGGAGGCGATCTCGGGGAGGAACGCGTTGTAGAAGACGTGCGCTCCCTCGTAGCCGATATTGGCGATGATGAACAGCAGCATGCCGGTCGCCAGATCGCCGGCTTTGACCGTGACGAGCAGCACCGTGAATAGAATCGACGTCAGGGCGAACCCGATCAGAAACTGCTTCTTGCGCCCCGAGATGTCCGCGATCGCGCCGAGGGCGGGGGAGAGGAAGGCGACGATCAGCATCGAGATCGAGATCGACAGACCCCAATAGAAATTCGCCCCGGCGCCCCGATCTCCGGCCACCACCTCGCGAAAGTAAATGCTGTACGCGACGGTGACGATCAGGGTCGTGAAGGAGGAGTCGGCGAAATCATAGAGGCACCAGGAGAGGACCTCGAACCGGCTTGCCTTGGACGACACATCACCCCCCGAGCCGCGGTCCCGCGCCGTGGCGCGGCGGATGATAGCAACCGCGCCGAAGGGTCGCAACCGGAGCGCTCTGCTATAATGCCGCGTCCGCGCGGCGCTCGGGCAGGATGGTGACGTCACGCGGGTTGCCTCTTGCACCGTCCCGCGCGACGGGCGCGGGGAGAGGGCGGTGACGACATGAAGATAGACAGCGACGAATCTCGAATTTTACATTGTCGGGGCGCGCGCCGCCAGGCGGGAGCGGTGAAGATCGTGGTCGTGGTCGGGGGGGTGATCCTGATCGCCCTGGTCGCTTACGGTCTGTACCGCATGGGCGCTGCGCCGTCCGAGGGTGCGATCGACCTGCCGGTCGAGGTGGCTGTCCCGGTCACTCCCTTCACCGGAATACCGATCACTGCGAGCGCCCCTGCGGCGCTCTCACCGCAGGCCCGCGTCGCGGTCGAGCGCTATCGCTGCGTCTGCGGGTGCGACGATCGGCTCGGCGAGTGCACCTGCAAGCAGACACCCGGTTCAATCGACATGAAGGAGCACCTGCAGGATCTGGTCAACCGGGGCCTGACGATGACCCAGATCGATGAAGGGATGGTTGCACAATACGGCGACCAGGCACTCCTCTCGAACCCGCCCACCGTGGGGGATGCCCCCGATCCTGCGCCCTAGGGGCCGGTTTCAGAATGTCGCGCGGCCCCACGCAATACTGCGACAGGCTCCTAACGTTCTCCCCAGCGCAGCTTGTGCCGCAGCACCTCGAAATAGCTCTTGCGGCGCGATCGGACCATGAGCACATACGATCGGTCACGTCGTACCTGCACCCGATCGCCGGTGCGGAGCGGGTGGCCGATCTGTCCGTCGAGCGTCAGATAGGTCTCTGTTTCGTCGGAACGCAGCACGATCTCGATCAGACACTTCTCCGAAACGACCAGCGGCCGCATGGTGATCGTGTGCGGACAGATCGGCGTGATTACGATGGCCCCCATGCTCTGATCGATGATCGGGCCACCGGCGGACAGCGAGTAGGCGGTCGACCCGGTGGGGGAGGAGACGATCAGGCCGTCCGCCTTGTAGTGGGTGACGAACTTCTTATCGATCGTCAGTTCGAGGTCGATGATCCGGGCCAGCGCCCCCTTGTTGATCACGACATCGTTGAGCACCGGCTGCCTGGCCATCGTCTTCCCGCCGCGACGCAGGACCGCCTGCAGCATCATCCGGCGATCGACGGCGTAGCGACCGTCGATCACCTCGCTCAGGACCTCCTCCATCTCCTCCAGGCTGGTCTCCGTCAGGAAACCGAGACCGCCGACGTTGACTCCCAGGATGGGCCGTGGGCGGTGGGCGACATCGCGGACCGCCGAGAGCAGCGTCCCGTCGCCGCCGATGACGACGTGGAGGTCGGCCGGTTCGGCTTCGGCCTGCCGCGAATAGCGCCGGGCGCGCCGACCGAGCGCGCGGGCCGTGGCGGCATCGAGGACGAGCTCGACTCCACGCTTCTCGAGCAGTCCTGCAGCGCGTCGCATTCCGGCCAGCGCTTTCCTGCTCTGCG
>JAPUIN010000155.1 GCA_027297005.1 Acidobacteriota bacterium | reverse complement strand
CCGCCGAGGATCGTCTCCGGGCCGATCAGCAGACCGACCCCGAGAAACCCGACCGACAGACCGCCCACCGTCTTCAGGGTGAGCGCTGCCCCGCCAGGGCGAATCGAGTCGAGGAGCGTCATCCAGAGAGGGATGGTCGAGATCAACAGCGCGGCCGTTCCGGTCGGGACGAACTGCACGGACCAGGTGAGCGCGCCGTGCCCGCCGAGGAAGAGGAACCCGCCGACGACCGCCGCTTGCGTCCACTGGACCGGCCGCGGCCACTCCCCTGTGCGCCAGACCGACCAGATGAAGAGGGGCACGCCGGCGAGCATGAGCCTCGTTCCCGCCATCAGGAACGGCGGGATCGTCTCGATCGCGAAGCGGATACCGAGATACGTCGACCCCCAGATGAAGTAGAGGGCCGCGAACGCGATGACCAGTCTGGTTCTGGATACTCCTTCGTCGACCATGACTCCCTTTCGCCGTGCGGTTCCGATCAATCGTCGAGCCCGGTGCCTCACCTGCCGGCGCGCCCGTCAGCTCGCCCGGCGGCGCTTCAGCACCTTGTCCACAGCATCGACCGTGCGATCGACGTCGGCCCCGTCGGTCTGCCAGCTGGAGACCGACACCCGCATGCAACGCTTCCCCCGCCACGTGGTCCCGCCGAAGAACGCCTCGCCGGTGCGCACGATGGCGCTGATGATCTCATCGGTCCACTTCGCGTGATCCTCTTCGATGGCGCCGGGTTTCGGATCCATGAACCTCACGAGCCCCTGATTGATGGTCGGTTTTCTGATCATTTCCGCTCCTTCCAACGCGCCGATGCGAGTCGCCAGGTCGTGTGCGTGCCGGCACGTTCGTTCCACCAGGTCGGCGATCCCGTCGCGTCCCAACTCGCGGATCGCTGCGTACGTTGCGAACCCCCGGGCGCGACGTGACCATTCCGGGGTCCAGTCCATCGGGTCGCGCGTTCCCTCGTCACGGATGAGGTAGCTCGCCTGATAGGACATCGAGACGCGATGGGCGTCAGGATTCACGACAAACGCGTAGCCGCAGTCGAACGGCACGTTCAGCCATTTGTGACCGTCGCTGCTCCATGAATCGGCCTTCTCGACACCTGCCAGCAGGTGCCGATGCTTCGGGCTGACGTTGGCCCACAGACCGAAGGCGCCGTCGACGTGCACCCACGCGTTGAACTCGTGCGCCAGCGGGATCAACTGATCGAAGGCGTCGAAGGCGCCGGTGTTGACGTCGCCTGCCTGCAGGTGAACGATGGTCGGCCGATCCGCGCTCTCCTTGAGGACTGCCGCGAGCGCATTCGGATCGAGCCCCCCCGCGTCGTCCACCGGCAGCGTCACGATCGCGTCGCTCCCCAGCCCGAGCAGGCGCATCGCCCTGACGATCGTGCCGTGGCGCTCGGTTCCGGTCAGCATCCGGATCGGCGGCGCGCCGGAGAGCCCCCTGCGCTCGACGTCCCAGCCGCGCCTCGACAACAGCGCGCTGCGCGCCGCGGCGAGACAGGTGACGTGCGCCATCTGGCAGCCGGTGACCAGCGCGAAGCTGGCGTGTGCGGGAAGACCGAGAAGATCCTTCAGCCACGTCCCGCAGACCTCCTCAACGATCGCCGCCGCCGGCGAGCAGGCATGGAGGGAGGCGTTCTGATCCCAGGCCGAGGTGAGCCAGTCGGCCGCCAGCGCCGACGGCACGACTCCGCCGATCACCCAACCGTAGAAGCGACCGCCGGCCGTCGCGACGATCCCTCCGGCGGTATCGGCAACGAGGTCATCGATCACCCGGGCCGGATCCATCCCGCTCTTCACGAGCGGCCGCGCCAGTCGCGCCCGCAGATCCTCCGGGGTGGCCGAAGCCGAGACGCTCGCCTCCTTGACGTTCGCCAGGTACGACTTCGCGTGCGTCGCCGCCCGTTCCAGGACGGCGCTGTTTCGAGAAATCTCTCCCATGCCTGCTCCCCTCCGACCCCGAAATCGATCATCATTGTGGCTGGCACCGACCTGCGTGGCCGGTTGGTCTATCTCGTCCTTGGATACACATATACGCCCGAAGATTCGGGAGAGGGTGTCGATTTCTTCGAGAATATTGTCCTACCCATTTGTCGATCCGAATTCCTTCGGAAACTTGTCCTACCCTGTTGCGTTGCTAACCCTCATACTGTATATTACAGGTTAGATCGTACTGCACAATCCATAACCTGTCAACTGTGTTTAGATGGTTATTTCATGTTGGATGGAGATTTCATGAGTCGGGACATTCGGCGATGACGGGCGGCACGATGCAGAAGGGGATCGTCAGGGGGGGCGGCGCGATGGGGCCGCGGGGATGGCTGTTCGAGCTGAACGGCGGCTGCCTCTGTCTTGATTTCGCCAACACGGTCGACAAGCGGTCCGAGGAGGATCGCCGCGACCACCTCGCGAGCTACGCCGACCTCGTCTCGTGGGGCGAGCAGGCGAGGGCTCTCACTGCGGCCGACGGGAAACGGCTGCGGCAGCTCGCGACCCGGCGGCCGGGCGAGGGGCGGGCGGCTCTGCGCCGGGCCCGGCAGGTCCGCGAGGCGATCTTCATGATCCTTCACGCCGTTGCCGACGGCCGGAAGCCGCCCCGCGAAGAACTCGAAACGCTGAATGCCGCCCTGCCGAGTGCGCTCGGCCGGCAGCGCCTGGTCCCGGCGCGCGATCGGATGGAGTGGGGTTTTGTCGATGAGCCGGAGAACCTCGACCGGGTCCTCTTCCCCGTCGTGCGCTCGGCGGCCGAAATACTGACCGGTGACGATCTCGACCGCGTGCGCGTGTGCTGCTCCGACTGCTGTGCCTGGCTCTTCCTCGACTCCAGCCGCAACCGCACCCGCCGCTGGTGCGACATGACCGTCTGCGGCAACCGCGCCAAGGCGCGCCGCCACCACGCGCGCCAGAAGCGCCGTCCCTGGAACGGCACCGGATGATCTAGGTCATACCGAGGGGAGAAATGAGCCGCTATATTGTTCAAGGAAGACCCGGAAAGGATGCGCGGCATGGCGGAGGCCGGCTCCGGAGCGGAACAGACGATGGCATTGAGCCCGCGTTTCGAGCGCGAGCGCAGGACGATGGAGGCGATGATCGCCATCTACTGCCGCGACCGGCACGCATTCAGGCAGGCGCTCTGTGACCGATGCACCGGGCTGCTCGACTATGCCGAAGGGCGGCTCGACCGCTGCCCGTT
>JAPUIN010000154.1 GCA_027297005.1 Acidobacteriota bacterium | reverse complement strand
TCGGTGATATCCAGATCCCCGCTGGCGGCGATGTCCTCATCCATCCCGGCCAGGCTGAAGCTGTAGATGCCGGCGGGCAGGTCGATGGTGTCGATTGCGATGTCGGCGTTGGCCTCCTGCACCGCTGCGCGTAGTGTGCAGGCACCGCCAGCGGTGGCGCAGATGCCGTCGCCCGGTGTGGCATCGACTTCGTCGGCCGTGCTGTCGACGGTGAACGTTGCTGCGAATACAAGGGAAGGGAAGGCGGAGACCAGCGTGAAGGCCAGAGTGAGGATGACGAAGCGCACTAACGCGCTTAATTGCACTCCGGCGCTCCGGCGCCGCGCGGCGACCCGCAAGATTTCCGGTGATGAGTCGGGCATCTTCATCCTGTTCCGGTCTGCCTCGTTACGCGCGGCCAGATGGCCGCGGTTACTGCCGGAACGGATGGGACCGGCCGGGCTAGGCGACCCGGGCTTCTGACCCAGTGTCGGGGTTGAGGGCCTTCTGGACCGCGTCGCGGAGGGTATCGAGCAGGCACGGCTTGATCAGAATCGAATCGATTCCAGCCTGCCTGACCTCATCCTCCTGCTGCTCGATGGCCCATCCGCTCAGCAGAATCACCGGGATCGCGGGCTCCTGCTTCTTCACTTCCTTCGAGACCTCGAATCCCGACATGCCATCCATACTCAGATCGGTGATGACGAGGTCGAACTTCCCCTTTTCGAAGATCGATATTGCCGCCTCCCCGTCGGAGACCGCCTCGACCTGATGGCCCGCCTCGATCAGCGCCTCTGCGTAAACCGCCCGCACGGCATCTTCGTCCTCAACGAGCAGGATCCGCGCGGACCGTGCTGTTCCCGCGGCCGATGCGGTCGGCTGCTCTGCGTCGTGGGCGCCCGGGACGTATCGGGGCAGCCGGATCGTGAACATCGTGCCCTCCCCCGGAGCGCTGCGGACGTCGACCGTCCCCCGGTGGCGGGAGATGATTCCGTAGATGATGCTCATGCCCAACCCCTGGCCGGTCTCCTTCGTGGTGAAGAACGGCTCGAACAGATAGCGCTGGATCTTCTCGTCCATACCGATGCCGGTGTCGGAGACCTCGACGATCACCGTGTCCCCCTCGGCTTTTGTTGAGAACCACATCGAACCTCCTTTCGGCATCGCCTCGATGCCGTTGAAGATCAGGTTCTCGATCACCTGGGTCAACTCGTGAACGTTGCCGGTCACCTCGGGGATGTCGTCCACCTCGACGTTCATCTCGATGTGGTGTCCCTTCGCCTCGGCCTCCTGCTTCCAGCGTGGGCGCGTGATCTCAATGGCGTCCTTGATGGCGGCGTTCACGTCGACCGGCCCGCTCGGGGCATCCCTGCGGATGCGGGTGTAATCCTGAATCCGCTTGATCGTCTCTGCGCCCTGTAGGGCGGTCTTGATGATCGTCTCGAGATCGGAACGGGTCTTGTCCCGATCGAGAGTCCCATTGACGAGGTTCTTCAGGATGAACTCGGAACGTGCCAGAATGACGCTCAGCGCATTGTTGAAGTCGTGCGCCACGCCCGCCGCCATCTGGCCGATCGCCTTGATCCGCTCGGTGCGGACGAGCTGCGCCTGGGTAGTCTTCAGCGATTCGTAGGCCTTTTGCAGGGTCTCGGCGCGGCGCGCCCCCTCGATGGCGAGCGCGAGCTGATTCCCCAGCCCCGCCAGATGGGTGACGTCGGATTCCTTGAATGGTTTGCCCGATCGGCGGCTCGAGACGTTGAAGACACCGAGGATCGTCTGGTCCGAGCAAATCGCCACGCTCAATGCGATCGGGGCCGCCAGGTGGGCGTCCGGGCCTTCCGGAGCACTAACCTTCACGCGCTTGTTTATTGTCTTGGCGGTATTCCCGAGGAACGGTTGCCCCGTTTCGGCGACCTTGCCGGCGATCCCTTCACCCAGCTTGAGAACGACGGTTTTTGGATCCACCCTGCTGCCGCCGCGCGAGCTCGCGATGCGGAGAAACCCCGCCTGCTCGTCGAGGAGCATCAGGTTGGCCCTCTCGACGTCGAGCTCCTTCGTCACCATCTCCATGAAGAACTCGAGGATCTCGGCGTAGGCGCTGAAGTCATCCTCGGAGAACCCGGCATCCTTCACCGAGACATCGGACGAGATCTCGCGGGTGCGCTCCTCATGCTGCTGCAGAAGTGTGCGCTTCTTCTCGACGAGGTCACGCTTCTCGAGGGCGCGGTAGACCGTCGTCCAGATCTCATCCAGGTCCTCGAACGGCTTCTGCAGATAGGTGTAAGCGCCCCCGCGGATGGCGCGCAGCGCCGTCTCGGCCGAGGAGTGGCTGGTCATCATCACCACCTCGGTAGCGGGGGAGATTTTCTTGATCTCGGTCAGCAGGTCGAGGCCGTTCATCCCCGGCAGGACGATGTCGATCATCGCCACGGCCGGTTTGAAATCGGGGACCATGGCGAGCCCCTCTTCGGCCGTGCCGACCTCGCGGACCTCGCAGTCGTTCTCTTCGAGAACGTTGACCAGGATGTGCCGGATCGTCTCCTCGTCCTCGACGACCAGGATGCGGTATTTCTCCACGAATCCCCCCGGCGATCAGTTGGCGCCGAATATCAAATTCGTGTCTGTAAAGGCACGGGTCAAGCGAAGTAAGTTCTTTTGTGAGATTGGTTGCGCGGTGATCACGGATCCGTGATCGGCGCCCGGATCGAAAACCATGAGGGAGCGCCCGAATCCGCGATCAGGAGGGGTAGATCGGCGCCGTCAGCGCCTGTAAGCGGACCGTCAGCGGGGAGCCTTTAAATTCGGCCGGACCCGGCACCCCGCATGACGCATTGGGTGACGTCTTTACTGGTCAACAGGTTAGAAGGAGGCGGCCGATCCGCGGACAAGAGTCCTGCTAATCGCCCGAGCAGCAGAGGGCCGCCGGTTCGAGTCCGGCACGGCTCAGCACTCAATACGTTGCAGTTACAGGGCTTTCGGGGAATCTTGAAGGACGGCACGACCCCTCGCCGAGCGCTTGCGAAGGACCGGTGCATACTTAAGGAACGCGAATGGCACTAGCACCAGACCTGAAGCAACAACTGCTCGATAAACTGGCAGAGCGCAAAGCAAACCCCGCCTGCGAGATCTGATCACAAGCCGATGCTACGCTACTCGGTGAACCTGCTTAGAGAGAATCTCCTGCACGCGTGGGACGAGCGAGGTCACCAACTCAAACTTGCTGAGGTAGCCCGCGACCGTAAGGCCGTCAAGCAGAGCGTCGGCGTCGGGCTCACGAACGCACCCGCTCATGATCAGGATCGGTATGTTCTTGAAGCACGACTGCTTCCCCATCTCTCGCACGATGTCGATGCCGCTCTTCCC
>JAPUIN010000153.1 GCA_027297005.1 Acidobacteriota bacterium | reverse complement strand
GCGGAAAGCGCGTGGCGATCGTGACGGGAGCGGGGCGGGGGATGGGCGCCGCCTGCGCGCGTGAGCTTGCGGCCCGCGACTACGCCGTGGCGCTGATGTCCCGTTCGTCTGCGGCGGAGGCGCTCGCGTCATCCCTCGGTGGTTTCGGGATGCGCGGATCGGTCACGAAGGAAGAGGACCTGCGCGCCTTGGTCGATGCGGTGCTCGACCGTCACGGTCGGATCGACGCCGTCGTCAACAGCACCGGTGATGCGGTCGGGGGAGAGCTTCTGGAGATTTCGGACGAGGACTGGCACGGCGGCCTGGATCTCGTTCTGATGAATGTTGTCCGAATGGCGCGGCTCGTCACGCCGGCGATGCGCGAGCGCAAGGATGGAGCCCTGGTGAACATCTCGACCTGCTTCGCCTACGAGCCCTCGTCGCGCTTCCCGCTCTCGTCAATATTCCGCGCCGGGCTCGGCGGGTTCGCCAAGATGTTCGCCGATCGGTACGCGGCGGATGGGATCCGCATGAACAACATCCTGCCGGGGTTCATCGACAGTTACGAGGTCGATGAGACGACGCGTCGCGCGATCCCGATGGGACGGCCCGGGACGGTCGGCGAGGTCGCGAAGGCCGTCGCGTTTCTGGTGTCGCCGGAGGCGCGCTATATCACTGGTCAGAATCTACGCATAGACGGCGGGCTGACCCGGTCGATCTGAGAAGTGACCGGATGGCAGCACCAACCCGCGGCGCGCACTGCTCGTGCGGCGGTCCGCACTTCGGTCCAGAAGGGAGGATGCGTTGAGCGAGACGGCACGGGCACCGATCAAACCGAACATCACGCTGGAGGATCTCGGCAGGATCGACATCCGCGTCGGCCGGATCGAGAAGGTCGAGGAGGTCGAGGGGTCGCGCAAGCTTGTCCGCCTGATCGTGTCGTTCGGCGATCATACACGCAGCATCCTGGCCGGCATGAAAGAGGAGCGTGAGAACCCGGCGGAGATCGTCGGGCGGCAGACTCTCTTCGTCGTCAACCTTGAACCGAAGAAGATGGCGGGCCACATCTCCGAAGGGATGCTGCTCGACATTGGCTACGCCGATGGACTGACGCCGGTGCTGGCCGTTCCCGAGACCCCCGTGCCGCCGGGGTCGCGACTGGGATGAAACGGGGGTTGCGCATCCGCTGCGACCCTGTACGATCAGGCGGGTTGAGGGAATGAGGCGCGGGCCGTCGGGTTCGGAAGGCAGGCGCCGCTGGAGACGGGAAACAGGGACTGATTCGTAAAACGGGAGACCGGGGAGGTCCGAAGATGGCGCGTGGATGGACTTTTGGAAGGATCGTCATCGTCATTCTGGTCGTACTGACGGTGGTGCTCGCCGGCGCCGGGTGGTACTTCTGGTCGAAGCATCTCGACCCGCTCCTCCAGGGAGTCCGGGCGCAGCGTGCTCATGGCTTGGAGTTCGGGCAGAGCGCTGACGCTCGGGAATGCCTCATGAAAGCCTTCGAGATCTACGCGGAGGAGCCCGGGATCAAACGGGGAATGATTTGCCGGATCTTCCTCGATTCATGCCTCAGCATGAGCAGTCCGTCTGCCGGATTCTGCGGCGGGGTGCCCGCCACGAACGAGGTCGTCGCTAGCGCGAAGTGGAGGGTGTCGGTCTGCGGACGTGAGGGGCACGGGGACGAAAGCTGTCACATGCTTCTCGATCCGCTCCAGGAGTATTGCGAAGGTGTGGGTGGGGGGGCCTACGATGGGAGCGGGGCCGATGGCGGAGATCTGTTGGAAGGATCGGAGCCGGGAGCAGAAGACGGAGAGGCACCGGAGCCGGATGGATCCGGTGCGGATCAAGAATCGGAGACGGGCTCGGGGGACGAGAAGGTTTCCGGGACGGATGGGGCCGAGGCGGCAGATGGAGTCGAGGCGGCGGATGGCGCCGCCGATCCCGATGGGGAGGGATCGTAGCGAGACCTGCCCCCGGGGACATACTCCCGGTGATCCGATCGCGGCAACCCCGGCCGGAGGGATACCATGGAGCGGATCAAATCGTTCTTCAAGACCTCGCTTCTGGGGGGATTGATCGTCATCCTCCCCGTCGCCCTGCTGCTCTTCCTCGTCACGTGGGTCTTCGACCTCGCCACCGGCCTGATTGCCCCGCTCACCGACCTGGTCCTCTCCCGCACCCAGATGGGTCGGATCCTGGCCGATCTGGTCGTTATCGGCGTCGTCATCTCCGCCTGTTTCTTCGTCGGGGTCTTCGTCCGCACGCGTCTTGGCGCGCTCCTCTACCGCGCCATCGAGAAGAGGCTTCTCGGCCGCGTGCCCGGATATTCGCTGATCAAGGAGACGGTGCTTCAGTTCCTGGGCGGAAAGCAGACACCCTTTTCGTCGGTCGCGCTGGCGAGGATCTTCGGCAATGAGACGCTCGTGTCGTGCTTCATCACTGATCGACACGCCGACGGGAGCTACACGATCTTCGTGCCGACCGGGCCGAACCCGACGTCGGGCAACATCTATCATCTTAAGAAGGAGTTCGTTCATCCAATTGAAGTCTCGGTGGAGGACACCATGCGTTCGATCATCAGTTGCGGAGCCGGTTCGACGAACCTAATCGAGGCCCGTGCGGCCGCCGGGAAACAGGGCCGGCAGGGCCGTAAATGACCGCTTGGCCTCGCTCCATCTCGCGCAGAGGAAATGAGACGATGCGCGCGCCGGCATCCGTTCGGAGAGACGGTGACACGTAAGAGCATTTCGTCCGGGCGGAAGAACATCTCGTCCGGAACGAAGTGGGAGCCGATCGTCGGCTATTCGCGAGCCGTTCGCGTCGGGCCGCACGTGCACGTGGCGGGAACGACCGCGACCGGCCCGGACGGCCGGATCGTCGGCGCCGGCGACGTCTATGCCCAGACGGTGCAGACGCTGAAGAACGTGCGCGAGGCGCTGCGACGGGCCGGGGCGGAGATGGAGGACGTCGTGCGCACCCGGATCTACGTGCGCGACATCGATGACTGGGAGAAGGTCGGGCGCGCCCACGGGGAGGTGTTCGGCTCGATCCGCCCCGTGACGAGCATGATCGAGGTGAGCCGGCTGATCGTTCCCGAGATGCTGGTGGAGATCGAAGCGGAGGCGATCGTCGAGGCGCCCCCCGACGCGATGCCCGAACAGTCTCCTAAGCGCTTTTGACGAGGGTACGGCGTTTCACGTCGAGGGCGGCCAGGAGCGCGTCGAACGGCTTGACGAATTTATCGATCCCCTCGTCGACCAGGTCCGCCGTCACCCGATCCATGTCGATGCCGATCGCGCCAAGCCGCTTCATGGTGTCACGGGCTCCATCCAGATCGCGCCCGATCGTCTCCTCGACGCGGCCGTGATCGCGGAAGGCCTCAATCGTCTCGCCGGGCATCGTGTTGACGGTGTGAGGCCCGATGATGGTCTCGACGTACTTCACATCCGATTCGTTCGGGTCCTTGGTCGAGGTGCTGGCCCACAATGGGCGCTGCAGGCGGGCCCCCGCCTTCTGGAGCCTGGCCCAGCGCTCGGTCGCGTGCATCTCCTTCCACGTGTGGTAGGCCAGTCGGGCATTGGCGATCGCCGCCTTCCCTCTCAGACCCTTCGCCTCTTTCGCGTCGCCGCCCGAGGTGGCCCTGCCGTCGAGCGCCTTGTCGACCATGGTGTCGATCCGGCTCAGAAAGAAGCTCGCTACCGAGGCCACCCCCTTCAGCGGCTCGCCCCGTTCGAGCCGTTTCTCCATGGCGCGGAAATAAGCCTCGATCACCTTCCGGTGGGCGTCGAGGGAGAACAGCAGCGTGATGTTGATGTTGATGCCGCGCGCGAGGCACTCCTCGATCGCCGGGACGGCCTCGTCGGTCCCGGGGATTTTAATCAGGACGTTTGGCCGGTCGACCGTTTTCCACCGGCGCGCCGCCTCGTCGATGGTGCGGCGCGCGTCCCGGGCCAGGTGGGGAGAGACCTCGAGGCTGACGAAACCGTCGACACCGTCCGAGCGTTTGTAGACCGGGCGCAGCACCTCGGCGGCGCCGCGGATGTCCTCGATCGCCAGGGCCTCGTACAGGTCGTTGGCCGATGCTCTTGTCCGGGCGACTTCCCGGATCTGGTCGTCGTAGGCGTCTCCGGCGGTCATCGCCTTCTGAAAGATGGCCGGGTTGGAGGTGACGCCGCTCATCCCGTCCTCCTGGATGAGGCGGGCCAGCACGCCGTCCCGGATCAGTGGCCGGCTCAGGTTGTCCAGCCAGACGCTCTGGCCGCACTCGCTCAGGAGAAGCAGGGGGTTCTTGGCCATGGGGCACCTCTCTCGCCACACCGTTCAGTGTGTGGAGTGATTCTAAACGATATTCCAGCATATCAGGGTGGCGAATTTTCCTCGCGCGGCGGTACTCCTGACGGGCATTCCGGACAAGAATGCATTAATCTTTGCGCCGGTTCGATGCCCGGTGGAGGGGAGATTGCCTGATTCGAAGCGGCGTTTCGATGCCGTGCTGCTGGATCTCGACGGCGTCGTCACGAAGACGGCGGCGGTGCACGCGCGGGCCTGGAAGCGGATGTTCGACGCGTTTCTCGAGGCGCGGGCCAAGCGCGACGGCGGAGAGTTCGTGCCGTTCGACATCGACCGCGACTATCCTCCCTATGTCGACGGCAAGCCGCGCTACGACGGGGTGCGCAGCTTCCTGACGTCGCGCGGCATCACTCTGCCCGAGGGGAAGAAGACAGACGGGCCGGGTGATGAGACGGTGCGTGGCCTCGGCAACGGCAAGGACCGCATGTTCCGCGAGACCCTGAAGAAGGATGGCGTCGAGGTCTTCGACGACACGGTCGACCGGATGCGGGCCTGGCGGGCGGCGGGGTTGAAGCTCGCGATCGTTTCGTCGAGCCGCAACTGCGCCGAGATCCTCAAGGCGGCCGGCCTGGGCGATCTGTTCGAGACGCGGGTCGACGGAGTGGTCAGCGACCAGCTCGGTCTCGAGGGGAAACCGGCGCCCGACATCTTCATCGAGGCGGCGAGGCGATTGGCGGTCGAGCCGGCGCGTGCTGTCGTCCTGGAGGATGCGACCTCCGGGGTGGCGGCGGGCCGGGCGGGACGGTTCGCCCTGGTGGTCGGTGTCGATCGGATCGGACAGGCCGATGCGCTGCTGGCGCACGGCGCCGATGTCGTCTTCTCCGATCTGCGAAAATTCGATCTCGACGCGGTGTCGCGCGCGGCGCAGACGGAGAGCGCTGCGGTCAAAGGCGCGGGAGCCGACGGCCCCCGTGATCCGGGGAGCCTGCCGATGGCGCTTCTGGACCGGGATCTGATCGATCGGCTCAAGGGGGACAAGCGTGTGGCCGTTTTTCTCGACTACGACGGGACGCTCACTCCGATCGCCAGCCGTCCCGATCTGGCCATCCTGTCGGAGAGCATGCGGTCGGTCTTGAGGCAGCTTGCCGCAAAACGCACCGTCGCCATCGTCAGCGGGCGTGACCGGCAGGACGTGGCGAAGTTGGTCGGCCTCGACGACCTCGTGTACGCCGGCAGCCACGGTTTCGACATTGCCGGTCCGGAGGGGCTGGACATGCAGCACGACGAGGCACGCGGCTGCATCGGGGCGATCGATGAGGCGCAGCGGGCTCTCGAGGCGGAGGTCGGCGGCATTCCGGGGATCCTGCTGGAGCGCAAGCGCTACGGTCTTGCCGTCCACTACCGCAACGCGGATCCGGGCACGGTCGGATCGATTGAGGCGGCGGTCGACCGGGTGGTTTCGACCCGTCCCCGTCTGATGAAAAAAGGCGGGAAGATGGTGTTCGAGTTGCGTCCCAACATGGATTGGGACAAGGGGAAGGCAGTGAAGTGGCTGCTGGAGGCGCTGAAGCTGGACGCCCCCGGCGTTCTGCCTATATTTGTAGGGGACGATCTGACCGACGAAGATGCGTTCCGGGAGCTGCAGGATCGGGGGGTTTCAATTCTCGTGGGCCGGCCGGAGCACAGGACGTACGCCAGGCACGCGCTCCGCGACCCGGATGAAGTCGAGCGGTTCCTCATCGAGATCGTGTAATTCCGTCGGGGACTGAGCCCCTCATGAACGGCTGGAAGCTCGAGTACGGCGGTTGGGACAGCCACGAACAGCCGCTGCGTGAGACCCTCTGCACTCTGGGGAACGGCTATTTCGCCACCCGGGGCGCCGCCGAGGAAAGCTCGGCCGGCGATCCGCACTATCCGGGTACCTACCTTGCCGGTGGTTACAATCGCCTCCCCACCGAGATCAGCGGCCGCGTCATCGAGAACGAGGATCTCGTCAACTGGCCGAACTGGCTCTGCCTCAGCTTCCGGCCCGAGGGCGGGGAGTGGCTCGACGTCAGCTCGACCGGCCTGCTCGAGTTCCGGCAGGAGCTCGATCTCAAGCGCGGCGTTCTCGAGCGACGCCTGCGGCTGAAGGACGGCGAGGGACGCATCACCTCTCTCGTCAGCCGGCGCATCGTCCACATGCGCCACCCCCACCTCGCTGCGATCGAGTGCACGGTCACCGCGGAGAACTGGTCGGGGCGACTCGAGATCCGCTCCGCCCTCGACGGAAACGTGATCAACGCAGGCGTTCCCCGCTACCGCGGGCTGAGCAGCCGCCATCTGGAATTTCTCGAGTCGGGTGAGCTCGACGACGACACCGTGCGGGTGGTGGTGCGGACGACCCAGTCCCGCATCACGATGGCGCAGGCGGCGCGGACCCGGGTGTTCGAGGACGATGAAGAGGCACTGACGAAGCGCACGCTGAACCTCGACGGCGGATGGATCGACCACACGCTGACGGTCGACTGCGGACTCGGGCGCCCCCTGCGTGTCGAGAAGGTCGTAGCGATCCACACGTCGCGCGACAGCGCGATCAGTGAGCCGGGCCTGGCGTCGCAACTGGCGACCGAGCGCGCCGGCGATTTCGCGTCGCTGCTCGAGAGTCACGAGCGGGAATGGCAGGATCTGTGGCACCGCTGTGACATCCAGATTGCGGGTGACCCCGAGTCGCAGCTCGCCCTGCGGCTGCACATCTTCCACCTGCTGCAGACCGTCTCCCGGCACACGACCGACCTCGACGTCGGCGTGCCGGCCCGCGGCCTGCACGGCGAGGCGTACCGCGGACACATATTCTGGGATGAGCTGTACATTTTTCCCTACCTCAACACCAGTTGTCCGGAGATCACCCGCTCCCTGCTGCTCTACCGGTACCGGCGCCTGCCCGAGGCG
>JAPUIN010000152.1 GCA_027297005.1 Acidobacteriota bacterium | reverse complement strand
GAAACGGCCCGTCATGCTGAAACGTGGAATTTCAGTCACCATCAAGGAGTGGCTCCTCTCGGCCGAATACATCATGGCCGGGGGGAACCATCAGGTCCTTCTGTGCGAACGTGGTATTCGAACGTTCGAAAATTTCACTCGCAACACCATGGACATCTCGGCCATCCCGATCATCAAGAAGCTCAGCCATCTCCCGATCATTGCCGATCCCAGTCACGGCACTGGTCTGCGCGACAAGGTGATCCCGATGGCCCGGGCTGCCCTGGCGGCTGGGGCGGATGGGATCATGGTTGAGGTGCACCATGAGCCGGAGATGGCGCTGTCGGATGGTCCGCAGTCGCTCTACCCGGAGCAGTTCGCCGAGTTGATGGCGCAGCTGCGCCTCATCGCCCCGGCGATCGGCCGGACGACCTGAATCGATGCCGGCCACCCGGATCCGGCGAGTCGCCATCGTCGGGGTCGGCCTCGTGGGCGGCTCGATCGGTCTCGCGTTGCGTCGCACGCTGCGGCGCGTCGAGGTCGTGGGGATCGATCGGGCGCCGGTTCTGCGGCGCGCCAGGCGTCGGGGCGCTATCCAGACCGGTCACACCTCGCTCGCTCGCGGCCTGGAGGGGGCCGATCTGATCATCCTGGCCCTGCCGGTCGATGCGATCCTCACATTTCTGCCACGCGTGGCGCGCCTCGCAGGGGCCGGAGCGGTCGTCACCGACATCGGCAGTACGAAGGGGACGATTAAGGAGGCCGCGATCCGGTCCGGTCTGGGAGCGCGTTTCGTCGGAGGCCACCCGATGGCCGGCTCGGAGCAGACCGGAGTGGCGCACGCCGACCCGCGCCTGTTCATCGGTGCTCCCTGGATTCTGTGCGCATCGCGGCCGGGTAAGGCGCTTCGGCTCGTGCGGCACCTGGTCTCCGCTGTCGGCGCGCGCCCCATCCTGCTCGACGCCAGGCGGCACGACCGGCTGGTGGCGCTCTTCAGTCACCTTCCGCAGATCCTCAGCATTGCCCTCGTGAATGCCGTTGCCAGGCGGGTGTCGCCCCGCTCCCCGCGGCTTGCCGGGCCCGCATTCCGCCAGATGAGCCGCGTGGCCACCAGTCCCGAGCGCCTGTGGCGCGGGATCCTGTCGACGAATGAGGGGGCGGTGTGCGAGGCGATCGATGCATTTACACGCGAGCTGGGTATCCTGCGCTCGCAACTGCCTCACGGTCTGAAAGCGGCGTTCAGACGCGCGGCGCGGGCCCGGCCCCGGCTGGCAGCGCAGCGCGGCAATCCGGTCGCCTCGCGTCCATCCCGGCGGAGGACCCCATGATCGGAAGGAAGATGTTCGTCATGGTGACGCTGTGCGCGACGCTGCCGTTCGCGGTGGAGCCGCCTGCGCATGCGGCCTCCCGGAAGAATCCGACCGACGAGGGACGCCTGCTGGTCCTCAACAAAGCCGATGGGACGATGATGGTGTTCGATCTCCCCACCCACCGTCTCGAGGGGACGCTGCGAGTCGGGAGTGAGCCGCACGAGGTGGTGGCGAATCCGAAGGGGACGAAAGCGTACATCACCGACGTCGGTGAAGGGGGCCTGGCGGTCGTCGATCTGCAGGCATTCGTGCTGCTCAAGACGATCCGGTCCGAAGGATTCGATCGGCCGCACGGGCTTCATGTCAGCCGGGACGGTCGGCGCCTGCTCCTGACGAGCGAAGGAAGCCACAGGCTGTATCTTATCGACGCGGAGCGGGATGTGGTCGATCGAGCGATGACGACGACCCAATCCGGGGCGCACATGCTGACCGTCGGCAGGGGCGGCAGCCGGATGTTCGTCACCAACCGTGGATCGGGAAGTGTGACGATCGGGAATGCCTACAACCTCTCGATCCGGGCGCATGTTCCGGTCGGCGAAGCGCCGGAGGGGCTCGCGATCGACCCGAAAGGCAGGTGGCTTCTGGTCGCGCTGCAGAAATCGGATGAGGTCGCCCTTCTCGACCCCAGGACGCTCGAAGAGCGGCACCGGCTACCGGTCGGGCGGAGACCGATCCGGATCGCGGTCACCCCGGACGGGTCGACGGCGCTCGTGAGCAACCGCGGATCGGGGGATGTGACCGTGCTTGATCTGAACATCCTGGCCGTTCGGGGCACGATCGAGGTGGGGGAACGTCCCGGTGGACTGGTGATCGGCGGAACCGGTCAACGCGCCTGGGTGTGTAACAATGGGTCGAACGACGTCGCCGTCCTGTCGATCTCCGATCTGCGGGTCGTCGACCGGATCCCTGCGGGACACGAGCCGGATGGCATTGCCTTCGTGGCTGCCTCCCCTGTCGCCCGAGGAAAGGGGCGCGGTGGAGTGGACCGCGGAGGTACTAAGTAAAGGAAGGAGAGCGGGAATGATCGCCACCAACATCGGATCCCTGCCGTGGCGGGGCGGCCCGCTCGCGGACGATCTGGAGAAGGTTCTTCGGGGCCATCCTGACGGTACGATCGATCCGAAGGAGCTGCAGCAGGTGCAGGACCGCGCCACACGCCAGGCGGTGCAGGCGCAGGTGGATGCCGGCCTGGATCTCGTCACCGACGGACTGGTGCGCTGGAACGATCCGATCCTGCACGTGAGCCGTCGATTCGACGGGGTCACCGCCGGGGAGATCAAGGACGGATTCCCCGGAATCGGGGGCTCCTATCGCGTCCCGGTTGTTGAGGATGCGATCGCCTGGAGCGGTCCGATCCTGGTCGAGGATTATCTCTTCGCGAAGGAAGGGATCGATCGTCCGATCAAGGTCATCCTGACGGGGCCGTTCACCCTGGCCAAGGTCGCAGTGGACCGGGCCTACGATGATTCGAACGCGCTCGCCATGGGGATGGCGATCGCATTGAACCAGGAGATCCGGGCCCTCCAGGATGCAGGTGCCGAGACGGTTCAGATCGACGAACCGGCTCTCCTCGTCCACAAGGCCGAGTTCCCGGTCTTTACCCGGCTCTGGGAGGTTCTTGGACGGGGAGTGACGGCCCACATGGCCCTCCATCTGGCCGGTGGGGACATTTCCGGGCTCCATCCGGGGATCCTCCGTCTGAAGCGACTCGCCTGGCTGAGCCTTGATCTGGTCGCCGGGCGAGGGAGCCTCGATCTGTTCCGCGATCAACCGTTTCCGGAAGGACTCGGGCTCGGGCTGGGGCTGATCGATGGCCGTAGCGAGTCGATCGAGAATCCGGAAGAGCTGGCGACCCTGATCAGGTCGACGAAGGGGATTCCACCCCCTCAGCGTCTCTGGATCGGTCCGGCCACCGACCTCGCCGGCCTGCCGCAATCGCGCGCGCTCGACAAGCTCCGCAGCGCCGCACGTGCCGCACGACTGCTGGACTGATCCTAGGATCCTGCTCGTGTATTGCGACGGGCGGCGCGCACGGGGCTCAGAATCCCCCGCGTGCTATAGTCGATCGCCGCGGACATGCAGGAGGAGGCGGGGGTGACGAGGGTCGGTAATCTCCCACGAGTGGCGACGGCTGCGCTCGTCGCAAGCCTCTCGCTTGCCGCCGCACCGGCCGGCAATCCCGCACAGAAGTTCGAAGTGCAATTCACAATCGACGAGGCGGCGATCATGGATTATCTGCGCGCCGCGACGCCTGTCACCATCACGGTCGGGAGATCGCCGCTGCGAGTCGATCTCATCCTGAGCGACCCGCGCAACCTGGTGCTCAGAGAGGGTCGGGCCGATGTCAGCCTGCGGATTCGGGGTCGGTCATTTCCATTTGATGATCGTATTTCGGCATCTGTATCAATCAGTTATGACAAGAATTTAAGGAAATACTTCGCCGTCATGGAGGAGCTTCCACTCACGGTACCAGGTCTGGGTCAACTCGACCTCAGCGACGCCATTCCGCGCGTGGGGATCCCCTCGCTCGTGGAGGATATCTGGCGATTCGCCGATCGACCGGTCGGGTTGAATCTCACCATACGCCGGCTGGCGATCCTCGATCATGCGATCGCGGTCGCAGGTGATGTCAGCTTCGTCCCTGTCTCGCGCAGGAGGGGGGCCTCACGGACAGGCGGATAGCGCACCGGAATTCCGGCACGATCACTCATCTCGACATCGCGCAGCGCTTCAGGGTGATGGGTGGCGAAGCCGATTGGTCAGGAACCCCGCGAAACGATCCCTCAGCATCATATCCTCCTGCAGCAGGCTGAACCCTTTCGAGGAGCCGGGGACGATCAGGCCCTCGGCGGATGACTCCTCCGACCCGGTCAGCAGTCCGGAGACCGTCCCGGCTGCGATCCTATCGTCCTCTGCCGCGACGAGAAGGGTGCTGCCGAGTCCCAGGCTTTCGATCACGGGGCGATAGGCCGCGGCCTGACCCCAGGGGGACAGGATCACGAGGGCGGGGGACTCGGAGGCGAGGATCTGTTCGAGGGCCAGGGCCGCCACCAGGCCTCCGATCCCTTCCCCCACGGCGCCGATCCGGGATCCATCGACCCCGGGTCGCGTGCGCAGGAAATCGAGGGCGATCAGGGCATCGTCGCGGGATGCGCTCAGGTTGTCTTCAAGTCGATCACTGAATTCGATCGGGCTCGACAGTCCTTCCCGAATGCTGTCCCCGTGCCCTCTGAGATCAAGAGCGAGGGCGAACAGGCCACGCTCCGCCAGCAGACGGGCGGCCGGCAGGCTGGCGGCCCGATTGGCGCCGAGAGCATGCAGGAGCAGAACAGCGCCTCGATCCGTACGACCAGAGGTGATGGGGGGGGCGGAGGTTGAAGGCTCGTAAAGCCAGCCGACGATCGGTTGGCCGTCAGGAGCGGCGAGGCGGACGAGCGACGCGCCGTCGGCTTCGGCCACTCGGCGATCCGCCTCGACCACCTTCCGCAATCCCTTCCTGATTTTCCGTTCGAGGCGAGCGACGGCGGATGGCCCCTTCTGTGTCGCCATCGACATGAGATGATCACGGAACCGGGAGGTGGTGCCGTGTCCATTGATGTAGAGCTCGAGATAGATCTCCCCCGCCCGCTCGTGCTCGCCGAGCAATCGGTACACCTCCGCCAGGTGCTCGCGCAGGATCGCGACCCCGGGGGCGAGACGGCAGGCCTCCTCGATCAGAGCGACGGCCCGCGGCAGGTCGCCACGCATCCGGTAGGCCCACCCGAGCGAATCCTTGAAGAAGCCCTGCCGTCGCTCCGCGTAGCCACGCTCCTCTGCAAGGCGAACGGCAAGCTCCAGGACCTCGACGGCGCGGTCGAGGTTCATCCCGGCTCTGGCGTAGTGGTAGCCCAGGCGGTTGAGTAGATCGGGATCGTCGGGATCGGCACGAAGCGCCCTCTCGTACCAGGAGGAGGCGATATCGGCCCGGCCCCGTCGAGCGTGATACTGGGCCAGGGTCTGGCAGGAGCGGGCGAGGTTCGGGTTCGTCTTCGGCTCGGGATAACGATGGACGAACTCCTCGAGCGAGTGGGCCCGCGCGTCATCCGACATCGATGCGGACATGATCTCCTGGAAACGGAGGCGCGAATCGCGGTGGGTCTGTTTCTCACAGGCGGCAAGGGTGAGCAGCGGGAGTACGAGCACCAGGAGAATCGCGGGGGGGAACCGGTCGAGGTGCTTCATGCCGTCCCTCCGCCGGCGGGAGCGGCGACCGGCAGTCGCAGGAGCACCACGGTTCCCTCACCCGGCGCGCTGTCGATGGTGATGCTCCCGCCGTGCTCCTCGATGGCCCGACGCGCGATGGCCAGACCGAGGCCGGTGCCGCCGCTGCGGGTTGAAAAATACGGCTCGAACAGGCGGGGCAGGAGATCCGGCTC
>JAPUIN010000151.1 GCA_027297005.1 Acidobacteriota bacterium | reverse complement strand
GGCATGACGCGCGGCTCAACCGTGAGGGGGCGGCTCCGCTCGGCATCGCGCTCACCCGGTTCAGGGACATACCCCCCCGCGAGGCCCTGCGCATGGCGGCGGAGGGGGAGGGGCTCATCCTCGACACCCGGTCGTACGCCGAATTCGGCCGGGCGCATGTCCCCGGCTCGCTGAACGTCGGCCTCGAGGGGCGGTACGCCGCATGGGTCGGGACGGTGCTCGATCCGACGACTCCGCTGATTCTGATCTCAGAGGATGGAGATGAGACCGAGGCGGCGATCCGTCTGGCCCGCGTCGGGTATGAGAACGCGCTCGGGTACATCGCCGGCGGCCTCGAGGCATGGCGATCGGAGGGACTGCCGATCCGCGATCTGCGGCAGTTCGACGTGCAGGAGCTGAGCCGATCGCTGGCCAACGGCGAGATGTGCGTGATGGATGTCCGGGGTCCGGGGGAATGGGAGGACGGGCATATCTCGCGCGCCGTGCACCGGCCGCTCCCGAAGCTCGTTTACGACCCGGCCGAGAAGATGCACAAGAAGCCGCTGGCCGTTATCTGCGGGAGTGGCTACCGCTCCTCGATCGCCTGCAGCCTCCTGGAACGATCCGGTTACTGCGGACCGCTGATCAACGTGGTCGGCGGGATGGAGGCCTGGCGGGCCTCGGGGCTTCCCGAGAGCAAGAGTCCGGAGCCGTCCAGCCACTGAACACTGAACCGTCCCGCCACTCCGGATGAGGGAGGACCTCCGCGCATGAACCTCCTGAAGGGAAGGGTCGCCATCGTCACCGGCGCCGGGGGAGGGCTCGGTCGCGCGCATGCGCTACTACTCGCGGAGGAGGGGGCCGCCGTTCTCGTCAACGACATCGGCGGGGATCTTCGTGGTTTTGGGGGCTCCCACCGGGCGGCCGATAGGGTCGCGGAGGAGATCCGGGATGCGGGCGGACGCGCCGACGTCAGCTACGAGTCGGTAACGAGCGTCGAGGGGGGCCGAAGGATCGTCAACAAGGCGATCGACGCATTCGGCGGGGCTGACATCCTGGTCAACAACGCCGGCATCCTGCGCGACCGGACGCTGGTCAAGCTCGAGGAGTCCGACTGGGATCCGGTCCTCGAGGTCCACCTGAAGGGGACATATTGTGTCTCCCGCCCGATGTTTGCGTACCTGAAGGAGCGGGGAGCTGGTGGCGTGATCGTCAACACATCATCTGCCTCGGGCCTGTTCGGCAACTTCGGGCAGACGAACTACGGCGCCGCCAAGGCCGGCATCGCCGGGTTCACCCGCTGCCTGGCGCTGGAGGGGAAGAAGTACGGGATCCGGGTCTGGGGGCTGGTGCCGGTCGCCGCGACGCGCATGACGGGAGAGATCGGCGCGATGGACGATCTTCGCGCCCGGCTGGATCCCGCGCGGGTCTCACCCGCCGTTCTCTACATGGTCAGCGATCTCTCGAAGGGGAAGACCGGGCGGTTTCTCTTTGCCGGCGGCGGCCGGGTGGTCGAGATCCGGGTCGTCCCGACCGCCGGTCTCACGGTGGACGGCGACCTGACGGCCGCTCTGATCGCGGAGCGCGAGGAGGAGATCTTCGCGCCGGAGGAAAGCTGGAGCCTATTCGACATGACACGTGTGACGGAGTCGACGTGACACCACACCGTCCTCCCGAGCCCGCGCCGTCCGCCTACGGATTCCCACTTCTCATCCGACACCTGCTCCACACGCCGCTCGCGCACGCCCCCGAGCAGGAGATCCTCTCCGGCGATCGGGTGCGCTACACCTACAGGATCCTCCGCGAGCGGATCGGACGGCTAGCCAGCGGCCTGAGCCGGCTCGGGATCGGTCCCGGCGACACCGTGGCGGTCATGGACTGGGACAGCCACCGCTACTTCGAGGCGTACTTCGCGGTGCCGATGATGGGGGCGGTCCTCCACACGGTGAACATCCGCCTGTCGCCGGAGCAGATCCTGTACACGATCAACCACGCCGAGGACGACATCATCCTGGTGCACGTCGATTTCCTGCCGGTTCTCGCGCTGATCCTCGGGCGGATCGAACGGGATGTGCGGTTCGTTCTCCTCACCGACGACGACGCACGGCCGGATACGCCGGTACCGTTCGAGGCGGAGTACGAGGAGATGATCGCGGCGGGGGATCCCGATCACCCGTTCGAGGACTTCGACGAAGGAACGCGCGCCACGACCTTCTACACCACCGGCACGACCGGTCTCCCGAAGGGGGTCTACTTCAGCCATCGCCAGATCGTGCTGCATACCCTGGGGTGGATGTCGACGATGGGATATGGCAGCGGCCACGCGACGTTCCACCGCGACGACGTCTACATGCCGGCGACGCCGATGTTTCACGTGCACGCCTGGGGGATCCCGTACGTCGCGACGCTCCTGGGGGTCAAGCAGATCTACCCCGGCCGCTTCCTCCCCGAGAAGATCCTCGACCTGGTGCAGCGGCACGGCGTCACGTTCACGCACTGCGTGCCGACGATCCTCCACATGCTGCTGAGCCACCCGGCCGCCGCCCGCGTCGACCTGAGCCGCCTCAAGATGATCGTCGGTGGCGCCCCCATGTCCCGTGGCCTGGCGAAGCGGGCCCTCGATCGCGGCATCGACGTCTTCACCGGCTACGGTCTGTCGGAGACCTGCCCGCTGCTCTGCGTCTCGCAGCTCGACGCCCGATCGCTCGAAGGAAAGGAGGAGGATCAGATCGTGCTGCGCTGCCGGACCGGCCGGCCGTCACCGCTCGTCGAGCTGCGGGTGGTCGACGAGAAGGGGAGCGACGTCCCGGCCGACGGCGTGACAACCGGCGAGGTGGTGGTGCGCGCCCCCTGGCTGACCCAGGGCTATTTTAAAGAGAAGGAACGATCCGCGGAGCTCTGGCGGGGCGGGTATCTGCACACCGGC
>JAPUIN010000150.1 GCA_027297005.1 Acidobacteriota bacterium | reverse complement strand
GATGGATCCGGTGGTCGAGATCGTCGAGCCGCCGCTCGATGAGGTTCTGCACCTCGCCGCATGGAGCACGTTCGCCATCCTGGAAGGCCAGCATCGTGCCGACATCCTCGAGGGTAAAGCCGTGTGCCTGCGCGGCGCGGATGAACCGCAGCCGGTCGAGGGAGTCGGGCCCATAGATCCGATAGTTCCCCTCCGTGCGGCCGCGTGGCCCCAGGAGTTTGACGCGCTCGTAGTAGCGCACTGTCGACGTCGCGACGGAACCGGCGTGGGCGAGCTGGCCGATGGTGTAATCAGAGGGCATCAGGTGCATTCTATCAAACATTGAAGCTGGCTTCAAGGACGGTCGGAGTCGCCGCCGTGGTACGCTGCAAGTCGAAACCTTCAGATAAGGAACAACTATTGACCGGGGAGGAGAGATGCGTCCGAGCCTGAATCGAATCCTGTCGCTCCGGGGCCTGATCGGCCTCATCCTGCTCGTACTGGTTCCTGCCTTCGCGGCCGCGGCGCGGACGATGAAGCCGGTACTGCACGGTCGTCACTGGGTAGCGATTACCGGAAAGCCGCTCGGCGCGACCGCCGGGGGGATGATGTTCCAGAAGGGAGGGAACGCCGTCGACGCCGCCTGCGCGATGCTGGCCGCGACCGCGACGATGTTCGACGTGCTGAGCTGGGGGGGGGAGACCCAGGCGCTGATCTACAACCCGAACGATGGCAAGGTGATCGGGATCAACGCGCTCGGGGTTGCGCCGACAGGGGCCACACCGGAGTACTTCGCCGAGCGCGACATGCCGTTCCCTCCGGCCTACGGAC
The DNA here is from genome assembly GCA_027297005.1 of Acidobacteriota bacterium. The sequence continues at coordinate 7,971 of JAPUIN010000150.1, read as the reverse complement.
CGCTGGCGGCGGTGACGCCGGGGACGCCCGGCGGGCTGATGACGATGCTGGCGGAGTACGGCACCCTCAGCTTGGCGGAGGTTCTCGGGCCGGCGATGGAGATGGCCAGGGGATATCCGATCGAGGCCGACACGGCTGACCATATCGAGGAGGAGAAGGAGAGGATCCGGGAGTGGCCCTATTCGCGCAAGCTGTTCCTCGTGCATGAGGGGAAGGAGCGCGAGGCGCCGGACGCGGGCGAGATCTTCAGGCAGGCCGATCTGCTGACGACGCTTGACAAGCTCGTCGACGCCGAGCGTCGGGCGCTCGCAGCGGGGATGAGCCGCAAGAAGGCGATCTACGCCGCCTACGATCGCTTTTACCGGGGTGACATCGCGGAGGAACTGGTGCGCGGAACCCGCGAGCAGGGCGGGCTGATCACGATGAACGATCTCGATCGCTGGCAGGTCCACATCGAGGAGCCGGTCGTGACCGACTACAGGGGGATCGAGGTCTACAAACTGACCACCTGGGTGCAGGGGCCGGTCCTCCTGCAGATGCTCAACATGATCGAGAACGCCGACCCGAAGGAGATGGGGCTGAACAGCACGCGCTACATCCACCTCATCTACCAGGTGATGAACCGCGCGTTCGCCGATCGGGACTTCTACTATGGCGACCCTTACTTCCCTCCCGAGGAGCCGATCGAAGGGCTGCTGTCGAAGGAGTACGCGAAGGAGCGCTTCGCGCAGATCGACTGGGAGCGCAACGATGCGAGGGTCGGCCCGGGGGATCCCTATCCCTTCATGGGGAAACGGAACCCCTTCAAGTCGCTCCTGAAGAACTGGCATGAGAGCGCGCCCCGCGCACCGGATCAGTCGGCCGCGCTTTTCGACCGATCGTTCGAGAAGGGGTTCCATGCCGGAACGACCTCCATCCAGGCGGCCGGCGAGAAAGGATGGGTTGTTTCGATCACGCCGAGCGGCGGATGGATTCCGGTCGTCATCGCGGGGCGGACCGGCATCGGGCTGAGCCAGCGAATGCAGAGCTTCGTCCTGAGCCGGGCACAGAACCCGTACAACGTCCTCGGGCCGGGGAAGCGACCACGCGCCACCCTGACACCGTCAATCGCGCTCCTAGGCGGCAAGCCGTTCCTTTCCTTCGCTGTTCAGGGGGGAGATTCTCAGGACCAGAATCTGCTGCAGTTCTTCCTGAACGTTGTCGAATTCGGCATGAACGTCCAGGAGGCGGTCGAAGCGCCGAACATCATGAGTTATCAGGTGCGCAGCTCGTTTGACGACCATGCGTCCAAGCCGGGGCGGCTGCGGCTCAACGTCTCGGTCCCCGACCACGTTCGGCGTGACCTGGAGAAGATGGGGTACGAGCTGGAATTCAGGAAACGCACATCCGGCCCGATCACCGCCATCTACTTCGATCGCGAGCACGGCACGATGTGGGGAGGCGCCAGCCACTATGGCGAAGACTACGGGATCGCCTGGTAGCGTGTCCTGGGCCTCCTGATCCGGACTGCTGCTTCCAACTTGAGGAGAGGGATAGAGTGATGAGAGGTCATCGGCCGACGACCGTTCGCGCAGGCATTCCGATTCTCATTCTGGCGCTTACCGTTCCGGCTGTTGCGCTGGCCCAGCACCACAACGTGCACGACCAGCGGGCCCTGCAGGCCGACCCCCACAAAGCGACGGAGCCGATCGCCCCCGTACTCGAAGGCCTCGGGGATCACCACCATCCGATCACGACGAAATCGGAGCGGGCACAGCTTTTCTTCGACCAGGGGCTCAAGCTGACCTATGGATTCAACCATCAGGAGGCGCTGCGCGCCTTCAAGGAGGCGGCGCGCCTCGACTCCGACTGCGCGATGGCCTACTGGGGCTGGGCGCTCGTGCTGGGCCCGAACCTCAACTTGCCGATGCAGACGGATGTGGTCGAACAGGCCTACGAAGCGATGCAGATGGCGGTCGCTCGAAAGGACAGGGGCAGCCGCAAGGAGCGCGACATGATCAACGCGCTCGCCAGGCGCTACACCGACGATCCGGAAGCCCCGCGGGCGTCCCTCGATGCCTCCTACGCCGAGGCGATGCGCAAGCTGCACGAGACTTACCGGGACGACAACGATATTGCGACGCTGTACGCGGCTGCCCTCATGAACCTATCCCCCTGGAACTACTGGACCCCGGATGGCCAGCCGCGATCGACCACGCCGACGATTCTTTCGACCCTGGAGTCGGTCTTCGAGAAGGATCCCGAGCACGAGGGGGCGCTGCACTACTACATCCACGCCGTCGAGGCGGCGCAGGCCGCGCGGGGCGAGGCGGTGGCCGATCGACTCAGCGGGCTGGCTCCGGGGGCGGGGCACCTGACGCACATGCCGTCCCACATCTACATGCAGGTCGGTCGATACGACGACTCGCTCAAGGCGAACATTCAGGCTGCGGAGGCCGATGAGGGGTACATCACACAGTGCCGGTCGCAGGGGATCTATCCTCTTAATTACTATCCGCACAATGTTCACTTCATCACGTGGGCGGCGATCATGGATGGTCGGAGCACCGACGCCCTCGCGGCCGCCCGCAAGGTGGCCTCAAAGGTGCCGGACGATCTGGAGGGGAACGTCTTCTCCCTTTACCAGACCTTTCTGAGCATGCCGCTCTACACGATGGTGCGCTTTGGCATGTGGGAGGCAGCGTTGAAGGAGTCGCGCCCGCGCGAGGAGGCCCCCTACGTGCTCGGGATCTGGCACTACGCGCGCGGCATGGCATACGCGCGCACGAAGCGGCCGATGCAGGCGCGCGTCGAACTCGGTGAGCTCGAAGCGATCCGTGACGACCCGGAGGCCACGGCCCCCGTCGGCCTCGCCGGCTCCGCGAAGCTCCTGCAGATCGCGTCCGGCGTGCTGGCCGGCGAGATCGCCGCGGCGCAGGGGAACTACGACAGGGCGCTGCGCCACCTCGGGCGGGCGGTTCGCCTCGAGGACGGGCTGAATTACACGGAGCCTCCCGACTGGTACTACCCGGTGCGGCACACGCTCGGCGCGGTTCTTCTCGAGGCCGGATACGCCGACGAGGCCGAGGTCGTCTACTGGCAGGATCTCAAAAAGCACAGGGATAACGGCTACTCGCTGTATGGTCTGTGGCGGAGCCTCGACGCGCAGGGAAGAAAGGACGAGGCCGCGCAGATCAAGAAGAAGTTCCGCACCGCCTGGGCACGCGCCGACATCAAGCTGACCGCCAGCCGGTTCTAAGGGTCGGTCTCCGTGCCACCTGTGCCGAGGGCATCGATCGATCCGCCGCCCGGTCGATTGAACATCCGATGCAAGCGGATCAGTCCGTGTACGCGAAGTGGAAGTGCACTTCAACCGAGCCGGGGGTGTAGCTCTTCGGCAGCGGATTGAAGGGGGCGGCCTTCGACAGCGCCTGAATGGCCGCGGCGTCCCACGCGTCGGAACCGCTGCGGTGGTGCAGCCTCGTTCCCGACGTCTCGCCACCCCGCCGAATCGTCACGACGACGACCGCCTTCCCTCCCGGTTCCGGAGTCTCAGCCGGCATGTTCCAGCTGCCGGCGACCTTCTTGAACACCTTCGACTGGTAAGCCTCATCCTTGAAGTCGGCCGCAAAATAAACCTGAAGACTCGGCGCCGCGGCGAGGCAGTGGGTTGCGATCGCCAGGCCCAGTACAGCGGCGACGCACGTCCGGATCGGGGTCGTTTGGGATCTCCGACGTTCGGAATGTGTCATGCACCTACCCTAGCACAAGGACGGCGACCCCAGAAGGATCCCCCTTTGATGTTATCTTCCGTCCACGATGGGAAGGACGGTTGTCATCGGCGGTGGGATCATCGGCCTCCTCGCCGCCCTGGAGCTCCGGCGGCGGGGAGAGGAGGTCGTCCTGATCGATCGGGGCGAGCCCGGCGCCGCCTGCTCCCGCGGGAATCTCGGATGGATCGTTCCCTCGATGTCGGAGCCGCTCCCGTCGCCGGGCCTCCTGAGCAGCATGATTCGTTCGACGTTACACGGGGAGGGGCTGCTCTCCATTCATCCTCCGGCGATCCCGTCGCTGCTCGGCTGGCTCTGGCGGTTCTGGCGCCACTGCAATCGCGACGACTACGAGCGCGGCCTGATCGCGCTCGCCGCGCTGAACCGCGAGACGTTCTCTCTCTTCAACGCGCTCGCGGAAGACGGGGTGGGATTCGAGATGCATCGATCGCGCATCCTGCTGGTGGCCTTCGATCCGAAGGAGCTGGATGAAATCGAGAGGAACTCACCCCTGCTGGCCCGGTGCGGCGTGACGATGCCCGAGCGGCTGTCTGCCGCGGATACACGCGCGTTCGAGCCGGCCCTCGCGCCGGGCATCGCCGGCGGATTGCTCTATCCCGACGAGCGGCACGTCCGCCCCGACACGCTCTGCGCCGGCGTACTCGAAAAAATCGCCGCCTCCGGGGTCGAGGTGCGGGCCGGTTGCGAGGCCCGCTCGATTCGGCGCAGTGGCTCAGTCGTGGCGGCGGTCGTGACCGACGGCGGGACGATCGAGGCCGATCGTTTCCTGATCGCCGCCGGGGCGTGGTCGGGACGACTGGCCGGTGCCTTCGGTCTTGACCTGCCGGTGCAGGCGGGGAAGGGGTACAGCCTCACCCTGGGAACGACCGGCGACACGATCCGCACCCCCCTCTATCTCCAGGAGGGACATGTCGGGCTCTCTCCCTACGACGGCGGGCTGCGTCTCGGTGGGGTGATAGAGCTTTCGGGAATCAACACGCGGATCGTTCCCCGCCGCCTCGACTCGATCTGGCGCGTCGCCCGTCGATATCTTCCGGGTTTGAACATCGGGGAGGGAGGGATTGAGTGGACGGGGATGCGGCCGGTCTCTCCCGACGGCGTGCCGGTCATCGGTCGGGCGCCACTCCTCGAAAATCTCTTCATCGCCACCGGCCATGCGATGCTCGGCGTGACACTGGCGCCGGCGACCGCGCGCGTCATCACCGATCAGATGCTGGATGGGAAGAGCGCGATCGACATGGCGCCGTTCGATCCCGCCCGATTTCAGCCGCGCAGGTTGTGGAGCAGCGCCGGATGGCGTCAACGAGGGGGCCGCTGAGGGATCCCCCGAGCCCCCGCGACATCACTCAGGGGGGGTCAACGCGGTCCCGAACCCAGCGGGTGAACTCTTCGACATCGCGCTCGATCGGCAGATAAACGCCGCGGGCATGGGCGCGTGAGGCGACGCCCTTCTGGACGCGCTCGCAGATCTCCCAGTCCTGTCGCGCGATGAGGCTGGTGAACTCGATGACGTCCGACGGATCGAAATTGTCGCGCGCCATCGTCTCCGGCTCGAACAGGTACTCGGTCCTGACCAGCGTGCGCGATGGGGTGATCGGCCAGATGACACGCACGTTGGCGCAGTCGGGCAGGATGTTGAGCATCATATTGGGGTGGACCAGCTCGCCGTGGAAGATCCGCTTCTCCTCCTCGCCGATCCCGCGCAGATATGGTCTCCGGGTCTTGCCATCAGCCGTGAGAGTGGATACCCCGTCGCGGAAGTAGGCTGGCTTGCCGTCGGCGGTGTTGTCGACCTCACCGGTCCCGAAGAGCGGAACCAGCTCACACAGCTCCGGGTGGATGCCGGGGCAGTGGTAGCACTCCATGTAGTTTTCCATCAGGATCTTCCAGTTTGAGGCGACCTCGTGCGTCAGGCAGGAGTGGGTCCGCAGCCCGGAGAGCGGATACCGCGCGACGCGCTCCGGCAGCCCGCCCAGCTGATCAATCAGCGGCGCCGCTTTCGCTCCCGCCAGGTTGACGAACAGGAACCCTTCCCACACCTCGAGAGCCACGCTGTAGAGAGGAAAATCTTCCCGGCGGAACCCGTCGCCTTCATGCTGGTGGGGCGTTCCGATCAACTGTCCGTCGAGGGCGTACGACCAGGCGTGATAGGGACAGACGATTGTGGCATCGAACCGGCCGGACTCCCGATCGGTCAGCTGCGTACCGCGATGGCGGCAGACGTTGTAATAGGCGCGCGGCCGCCGCTCCCGATCGCGCAGGATGAGGATGCTCTCGTTGCCGATCGGCAGCGTGAAATAGTCACCTGGCTCCGGGATCCGATCCTCACGGCCGGCGCACAGCCAGCTGCGACCGAAAATCCGATCCCATTCCCGATCGAGGATCTCCGGGTCCCGATACGATGCGCTCGCAAAGGTCGGCAGCAGCCGATCGGATCGGCCGGTGGTTCCGTCGATCAACATTTCCTCTCCTCCGCCGGTGGAACTGTTTACCCGTGCGCGATTGGGGAGATCGTACTACAGCTGGCCTGGATTCGAACATGCTCGCGTCAGGTCTCCCGGGGAGGGCCCGAGGGTGGAGGCGTTCCCGCAAGCCGAACGATCTGACGATCCCCGCGATGATGATGTTGGGGAGGCCCGACCGATAATAGAGGTCGCCGATCTCTGACGCGTAGCGTGCTTGCCGTCGAACAGAATGACGAGCGGATCACGGTCCGACCCGCCTTCGCAGAAAGCGGGGGCCGAGATGAGAATGGATCGATCCTCATCGAGACGAGGGGGCGTGAATAGCACGTGAGACCGGATCGGCCGGACCCGGACAGGCCCGCCGGGAGTGATCCGACGAGATCGCGGACGATTCGCGCCCGCCGGGGGATCACTTGTAATACGATGATGACTCCTTGACACGAACATGCCGTTTCAACCAGGGAAACGACCCGTTTCCGAAGGAGTCGACGGGGTGATTCACCCAACGGTCTTCTGGAAGACGCGCGGCGCTCCCGGCGCTGCAGCAGCACTTCTGATCGCAATCATGTGCACAGGAATTGCAGCTCTGTCGCGCTCCTCGGCTGCAACGGGTGAGGAGCTCAATGAGGAAGCGCGCGAATTGTTCGACCCGCGACGCCCTCCCGAGGCCGAGCTCGCGATGAGCATTGCCGACGACTTCACGCTCGCCACGGTCGGCGACTGCATCATCTCTCGCCCGCTCTCGCACCTGCGAACTCGCGACGGGGCGTTCGACGCCGTCGTGAAGATCCTGCGCCACGCCGATGCGGCTTTCGGTAACCTCGAAACATCCATCATCGATATACGCCATTTCGAGGGTCATCCGCACTCCGGGGAGGGGGACTGGGGCCTGACAACCCTTCCCGCGGTGGCTGGCGATCTCGCGGCGATGGGGTTCGATCTCTTCTCGCGCGCGAACAACCATGTGCTCGACTGGGGGATGGAGGGAATGCGTGAGACCGGACGCCGGCTCGACGAAGCGGGGATCGTCCACGCCGGCGCAGGGGAGGATCGCGCCGCCGCCCGGGCCGCGCGTTATTTCGAGTCGGAAAAGGGGCGCATCGGGTTGGTCTCGATGGCATCGACCTACGGCGCGCTCGCCGCCGCTCTTGCTCCGGCGGGGGAATCTCCGGGGCGACCCGGACTCAGCGCACTGAGGGTGAAGCGGTACACCATCGTTCCCCACGATGTGATGGGCTCCCTGGCCGGTATCGATCGTGCCATCCGTGAATTCCGTGGAGACGGGAAGAATAATCCGGGGAAGGAGTCGGATGCCGGATCCGGCGCAGAATCCCCCGACGAGCTCTCACTGTTCGGGATCGAATTCCGCCTCGGGAAGCGGTTCGCCTACCGGTACGAGATGAACGGTCTCGACCTGGCGGAGATTCTGAAGAGTATCCGGCTGGGCAAACAGCATTCCGATTTTCTGATCGCCACGATCCATGCTCACCAGTCGGCCTTCGATCGGTACGCACCCGGGGGGTTCCTGCAGGAACTGGCCCGCGCCGCGATCGACGCGGGGGCGGACGCCTTCATCACCCATGGCATCCATCATCTCGGGCCGATTGAGGTGTACGAGGGGAAGCCGATCTTTTACGGGCTCGCGAACTTTTTCTGGAGCGACATTCAGGAGCCGCTGGCGCCCGACCTTCACGAGGCGTACCGTGACCTGATCGCGAAGGCGTTCCTGGATCCCT
>JAPUIN010000015.1 GCA_027297005.1 Acidobacteriota bacterium | reverse complement strand
ATCGTGGTGCGTGCCGGCGCGGATGCCGAGCACCGCGCACACTCCCTCGCTTCCCGGGACGTGGACGCAGCGGTAGCGCAGCCCGTTGGGCAGGGTGCGAAAGCCGAGGTCCGCGGGCCTCTCCCGCGCCGTCCCCGAGGCAGGAGCCTCGACCGGGGTCTGCGCCTCCGCCGAGGGGCTGGCGACCGCGCCGGTACCAAGCGCCAGGGCCAAGGCCAGGGCGCAGGTTGTCGGGTGATACGTGCGGTGGCCCGTGACCTGGTGGTGGCCCGTGACCTGGTCGTGGCCCGTGACCTGGTGGTGGCCCGTGGCCTGGCGGTTGCTCATGACTCCGACTCCAGCTGGTTTGATGGGAACGTCGTCCTCAAATGTCTCATGAAACAGGATTACAGACCGTTCGATTCCTCGCGGGTCGGCTCCCCCGGCTCGGCTGACGACTCTCTGCCACCCTCGATGCGCACGATGCGGTCGGCGACGGCCGTGGCCAGCTCCAGGTCGTGGGTGATCAGCAAGTAGGCAATGTCGTGCCGCCGCCGCGCGCGCAGCAGGGTCTCGACCACCGGAAGCGCGGTGGCGCGGTCCAGAGACGCCGTCGGCTCGTCGAGGATCACCACCTCCGGGCGTACCGCCAGCGCCCTGAGCAACGCGGCCCGGCGGCGCTCGCCGCCGGACAGGTTGTAGGCGTGGTTGCGGGCAAGATGGGCGATCTTCATCTCCTCGAGAACGGTCGCTGTGCGCTGCCGGATCTCCTCCCGGGGCATGTCCAGAGTCTCGAGAATGGCGATCAGGTTCTCCTCCACCGTCATCTTGCGGAAGATCGACGGTTCCTGGGGGAGATAACTGATGCCACTGCGGGCGCGCAGATACATCGGGAGGCGGCTGACGTCCTGTCCCCCGAGAAGCACGCGTCCAGCGTCCGGCCGCACCAACCCGACCACGCAGTAAAAGGTCGTGGTCTTTCCCGCGCCGTTCGGTCCGAGCAGACCGACAATCTCTCCGCTCTCGATATGAAGCGATATATCCCGGATGATCTCACGACGGCGGTAGCTTTTGGCGAGACCCTCAATAACGAGTTTGAGGCTCAACGGAGGGAACGTCCTTGCTTTCGTCGGGCGTCAGGGTGATCCAGGTTCGTCCACCTGCGGGTTCCGTGAGAATCCTATCTCTCGCCAGATCGAAAGTCAACGTTCGACCCCGCATGGTGCGGCCTGTCGCGGCGTCCACGACCTCCGCGAGACCATTCTCGTCCTGCATCACCAGCAGCCCTTGTCCGCTCAGGTACTCCGCGCTCTGGGCCGTTCCGTACATATCACCCAGTTTCACAACCACCGACTCCCGTGCCTCGATGCGATCGAGATGTCGGCCTGTCGCTCCGTCCTTGAAATAAGCATCCATGAATTCGGCAGTGAGCTTCACGTCGAGGCGCGTGAGGCTTACCTGATCCCGATATGAGGCGACGCCCCGGGCGCTGTCCAGGATCAGACTGCGAGCCGTGATCGAAGTGACCGAAGGGGCCCCGCCGGGCATCGGCGGTCGGGTGAAACGGGACATCACCTTGCCGGTGGCCCGCAACTGGCTCCGCGATTCGTCCAGGACGATGGTATTGGCTTGGATGCTGTGCCCTTCCTGCCAGGCGCGGGCCGATCCCGAGTAGGTGATCAGGCGCGTGGCGCCGTCTACGTGCAGCGTGTCGGCTTGGAACGACATGGCCGATCTGGAGACGAGACCGGCGTCCCGGCCGGCGGCGGGATCCTCCTGCGGCAACGAGACGGTCCTGACGTCGTGGCGAGCCTCGAGCAGATCCCGCCCAGGGTGGAGATCAATTTGCTGGGCCGCAATTCGATCCCGATCGCTCAGGACCACCGGGTCACCCCGCAGTTCCAGCAGATCCGCATCACGGTTATAGTGCGCCGAATGGCTCCGTGAGGTGTAAAGACCCGAACTGACGCGGCAGTTTCCCGAGGCTACCGCCTCCTCGATCGACTCCATCGGTGATCCGAAGCGGGCGGTGAGGCTATCGGAACGCAGTTCGCTCATCGTCGCGCCGGCCTGTGGCGCGATCGAAGCGATCACCTCGCCGAAGGCGTTGAGGCGCGTCACCTGAGAGCGATCCTGGCTGAACCGGAGTTTGAGATAGTTGGCACGGAGGACTTCCGCTCCGCGAACGAGCTTGACGTCATCGGTGAAGACGATTGTGTTGCCATCCAACCATGTGACGAGATCGCCAGACGTCACCTCGGTCCCCGTGCCCCCCTCGGCACCGGTCGTCCGGAGACGCACCCGATCGGGGATCTTTATGCGCCGCTCACCCACGAGATAGTTCAGGCCTCGCCCCTCCCCCTCGAGGCCACCGAGGGAGAAGTGGATCGGATCGGCGGTGAAGATTATGTCTCGGTCGCTGTCGAAGAACAGAACGTCGGTCTTAAGGAACAGACCGGCCGAGGATTCGATCTCGACGTCGCCGGTCAACTGGGCGCGGCGCGCGGCAGGATCGAACTGTCCGGTGCGGCTGGCGATCCGGATCGATCCACCATCCTCATCGTAAATGCTGAGGCGCACGCCGTCGAGCAACTTGCGCTCGCCGACATAGCCGGTCACTGTCCGGGCGTGCAGGGTGAACGCGGGTCGCCCTTCACGGGTGCCGCTGATCGTGAACGCCTCCGCCTGATCAACAACCGGGCCCTCACCGGTCGCGGCGGCCGACGCGAGGGCCATGGTGATGTCGGTCTGGGGCCGGTCCCGCCGACCGTAGGTCATCGCCAGAGCGAGAGTCACACCCGCGAGCGCCACGAGGACGAGGACGCGAAGGGCGCGGATCAGGCGGGCGGATCGCACCTGGACCCCATTGCGTCCGGGGGCTCTTCTGTGGGGGGCGTCGGAAGTCATATCAGCGCGCAGTCAGAAAATCGTTCGGATCCGGAGGCTCATCTCCGTAGTCGTAGAAACCTCGGCCGCTCTTGCGGCCGAGGAATCCGGCGAGGACCATCCTCTTCATCAGCGGTGGCGGAGCGAACCGACGCTCGCGGAACTCATCGAACATGATGTCAGCGATGGACAGGGTCGTGTCGATCCCAACGAGGTCGAGCAGGGTCAGGGGTCCCATCGGATAGCCGCAGCCCATCTTCATGCTGAGATCGATGTCCGCGATCGTGCCGGCACCTTCCTCGAGGGCGCGCACGGCATCCAGCAGGTACGGGACGAGCAGACGGTTCACGATGAACCCGGTCCGGTCGGTGGTGCGGATCGGTGTCTTGCCGAGCGAGCGGGCGAATTCCGTGACGGTCTCCTCCACGCCCGGCTCGGTGAGGACGGTGCGCGCCACCTCGACCAGCTTCATGAGGGCCACCGGATTGAAAAAGTGAAGCCCCACGAAGCGTTGCGGCCGGCCCGTGGTAGCCGCCATCCGGGTAATCGACAGCGATGAGGTGTTGCTCGCGAAGATCGCTTCCGGTTTGACGATCGGCTCGAGGCGTGCGTAGATCTCCTTCTTCAGTTCGAAGTTTTCGACGATCGCCTCGATGATGATGTCGCAGTCGGAGACCTCGGCAAGATCGGTGCTCCCGGTCAGCCGGGAGAGGGTCCCCTCCCGGTCCTCTGGCTTGACCTTTCCTCGGGAGATCCCGGTGGACAGGAATTTGTCGATGCGCGCCAGACCGGCATCGAGGACTTCCCGCGACACCTCGACAACGACCGTCGGGTATCCTGCCTGAGCCGACACCTGCGCAATTCCCGAACCCATGAGCCCGCAACCCAGAACTCCCACGCGGTCGATCGGCATTACGCCATCCCTTCGGATCGGCCGGGGGATCCCCTTGCGGAGCCACCGTCCTGAAGCGATTCGACCACGGCTGCGATCCCCTGCCCGCCTCCGATACAGGCGCTCGCGATGCCGTACCGACCCCCGCGGCGCCGCAACTCGAGGAGCAGGGTGAAGATGAGTCGGGTGCCGGTGGCGCCAAGAGGATGCCCCAGAGCGATGGCGCCCCCGTTGACGTTGACCCGGTCCCGGTCGAGCTTCAACTCCCGCTCGACCGCGACATACTGGGCCGCGAACGCCTCGTTGATCTCGAACAGGTCGATCTCCTCGAGGCGCAGCCCGGTCCGGTCGAGAGCCGCCCGGATGCTCGGCACCGGTCCAATCCCCATGATCCTCGGTGGGACACCCGCCGCCGCGTACCCGATGATCCGCCCGAGGGGACGCGCCTGGATCTCGGACAACAGACGTGGAGAAGCGATCACCACGGCGGCGGCGCCGTCGACGATTCCGGAAGCGTTCCCTGCGGTGACAAACCCCTTCCCACCGAATGCCGCCGGCAGGCGGCCGAGATCCTCGAGCGTCGTTCCGGGTCGTCGGTGGTTGTCTTCCGTGATCATGATCTCCTTGCCCCGTTCTTTTACCGCCACGGGAACGATCTCATCCCCCATTCGTCCGGCCTTGTAGGCGGCCTCTGTAGCCAGCTGGCTCCTCAGCGCGTAACGATCCGCCTCCTCGCGCGAGATGCCGAGATCTTCAGCAAGATTCTCCGCCGTCTGCGACATCGAGAATCCACAATGGGTATCCATCAGGGCCGTGATCAGGGAGTCTTCGAGGGTAATGTTCCCCATTTTCATACCGGTCCGCAGACCGCGCGCGACATGCGGTGACTGGGTCATGTTCTCCATGCCACCCGCCAGGACGATTTCGGCATCGTCGAGCGCGATCAGCTGTGCCGCCGTGATGACCGACTGGATGCCCGATCCGCACAGCCTGTTCAGCGTGAGAGCCGGCACCGATTCGGGAATTCCCGCCTTGAGGCCGACGTGACGCGCGCCATAGAGACCGTTTCCGCTCGTCGGCATGGCGTTCCCCATGACGACGTGGTTGACACGCGACGCGGGAATCCCCGAGCGTCTGATCGCTTCGCGGGCTGCGATGGCGCCGAGCTCCGTCTCGGGGATGTTGCGGAAGTGGGTGTTGTAGGTCGCCATCGGCGTGCGGGCACCGGCCACGATCAGAGCGTCGAGTCGTCGCAGGGTCATGCTCCTTCCCGG
>JAPUIN010000149.1 GCA_027297005.1 Acidobacteriota bacterium | reverse complement strand
GGGATGTTGTCGTCCGAGAGGTTGAAGCCCAACTCTCCCTCGGAGTTGAGCGAGCCATCATGATACCGGATCGTGACGGGGAAGCGGATCTCCCGCTCGGTACCATGGTGCGACAGGAGCCCCTCCACGAGAGCCTTGCGGGACCGACCCGGCACGAGCGACCCCGCCGGTGCGGGATCATCCGCGGCGCCCTGGCAGGAAGCGGCGCTTGCCGCCCAGGGCGGCGGCATACTCCGGCCGTGCCATGAGGGCCTCCTCTTCGGTCCTGACGCGGGCCACAAGGATGATCATGAAGAGGATGCCGGCGGCGGCGGCCGTCAGCCAGGCGCCTCCCACCAGCGGCAAAGCGATAATCTCACCCATCACGGCAATGTAATTCGGATGCCGAATGAACCGATAGGGTCCGCTCGTTACGACGTGAAGGTGCCGCGGCAGAATCACCTTCATCGTCCAGCATTCGCGCAGGTGGAGAATGACCCAGAGCTTCAATCCCTTGGAAATGAGAAAGAACCCCCCCATTGCCCCGATCATCATGAACGACGTCGCGCGCGGTACGAGCAGATGCTCGGCGAGCGCGGCCGGGAAAACGAGGACGTAGACAGGGACCATCAACCGGAAGACCCGGGGAGCGATCTCCACCCCTCCCTCCCGCAGCATCCTGGATTCGTTGGCAAGGGAGTACCACCGCTCAGCGATGGCCAGGGCGACGGCGAGCAGCACGAGCGCAACGAACGGTGTCCCCCCGGGAGGCACGCCGGCCGACATCAGGCGCGCAGGAGGCGCGCGACGAATCGCGCGGACAGGACTTCGTCCGGCGCGGCCGTGTCCCCGGTCACGCGGGCCAGCAGATCGGCCAGTGACGGATCACGGGCGAGCTTTCGTGCGAACCAGTCGGTCAGACGCGGGCGGGGCAGCAAACTTTGAAGAAGGCGATCGATCCACAGCCGCCCGGAGAAAGCGCTGCGCCGCCTGCGCTCGTAATCCCCGAGCGATCGCGACGAGAGATCGCCGCGGTGCAGCGCCTCATCCAGAACGCTCGCGGCCATTTCCGCCCCGCGTAACGCCATCGCAATCCCCTCGCCGGTGAACGGATCGAAGAAACCGGCTGCATCCCCGACGAGAAGCGCCCCGTCAGCGACGCTCGACACCGTCCGGCATGCCATCGGACCGATCGATCGGAGTTCCCCCTCCAGCACGGCTGAGGTCATTCTCATCGCGGTCAACGGGTGGGCCGCGATCCGATCCGAGAAGAAATGCAGCAGACCCCGGCGGCCCGGCATCCGTTCACGTTGGACATCGATGACGATGCAGATGTTGGTGAGACCACCCGGCAGCGGGTTGATCCCACAGTAACCGTAGTCGGTCACGATCATCTCGCCGTGGTCCTCCGACTCACGGACGCCCCGGAAGTGCCCCATGATCGCCCAGCGCCTGTGGCGCTCCCTGCGGCGCAGTCCGAGGCGGCGTGCCACGAGCGAGTTGCGGCCGTCGGCGCCGATGAGAGCCCGACATCGCACACGCCACGGGGCCACCTCCCCCTGCGCGTGGAAGGTGAGCTCGAACCGGCCGTCGGCGCTCCGCTCGAACCCGGTGAGACGAGCCCCCTGCTCGACCCGCGCCCCGACCCGCGCTGCATTGGAGAGCAGGACCGCGTCAAGATCATAGCGGCGCAGTGCAAGCCCGTGGCAGGCGTCGCCGTAGCGCCCCAGGAACTCGATCCCGCCCGGTGAGATCACCGCCATGCCGACGTGCCGTCGCGGCCCCAGACGCTCGATCTCAGGCCACGCCCCGAGTCGTTCGAAATGCGGGCGGGCGGCGGGCGGAATGTATTCGCCGCACCCTTTGTGACGCGGGAATCGCGCCGCGTCGCAGATCAGCACGCTGCGCCCCCGGCCGGCCAGATCGACGGCCACCGAAGAACCGGCGGGACCACCCCCCACCACGACGACGTCGAGCGGTACGCCCGAGCGGGTGATCGCTCTTCCTGATCCCGGCCGTCCGGTCCCCGCCATCACTCGATCGCCTTCAGCACGAGAGCGGCGTTCTTGGAACCGAAGCCGATGCAGTTGCAGAGGGCCACCCGCGGCTGCGCAGAGCGCGACCGGTTCGGCACATAATCGAGGTCGCATTCCGGATCGGGATTCTCGTAGTTGGCGGTCGGCGGCAGGAATCGATCGTGGAGGGCGAGAGCCGTCGCGGCGACACCGGCCGCGCCGCACGCCCCCTGCGCATGACCGATCAGCGATTTGGTCGACGAGCACGGCACCTGGCGGGCCCGTTTGCCGAGGAGCGCCCAGACGGCCCGCGTCTCGATGCGATCGTTCTGCAGCGTGCCGGTTCCGTGCATGTTGATGTAATCGACCTCATCGGCGCACGTTCCTCCCGCCGCGAGCGCCTCGCGCATCGCGCGGGTCGATTCCTCGCCGCCCGGGCTCATGTGGACACGATGATGTGCGTCGCAGGTGGCAGCATACCCCGCCACCTCGGCGATGATTGGCGCACCGCGACGCCGGGCATGCTCGATCTCCTCGAGCACCATGAGGTACGCCCCCTCCCCCAGCACGAAGCCGGTGCGGTCGCGGTTGAACGGTCGCGATGCCCGTTCGGGGCGGTCGTTCCAGCCGGTCGCCGCCGCCCGCATCCGGCAGAACCCCTCCATCATTCCCCGAGTGATGCAGGCCTCGGCCCCACCGGTCAGCACGATATCGCGCTCCCCCCTGCGAATGGCATGCAGGGCGTACCCGATGGCGTCGGTGCTGCTCGTGCAGCCGTTGCTGAGGACGTGGGAGGGACCGGTGAAACCGAACCGGATGCTGAGCTCGCTGCTGACCATGCCAACGACCGAAGAGGAGATGGCGAACGGATTGACGCGCCGGATCCCCTGCCGGTAATAGGTCTCGTACTGTCGCTCGGCGAAGTCGATCGCGCCGGCGCCGGTGCCAATCACGACAGCAACGCGTGTGCGCTGGTCGGGCGTGAGCCCTCCGTCGGCGAGCCCGGCGTTCTCGAGACACTCGTGCGCGGCAGCAAGCGCCATCGGGATAATCCGCCCGACCCGCTGCAGTTCGTCGGGCGGCAGGTGGGCCGCCGGCTCGAACCCGGGCACCTCGGCGGCCACCTGGCAGGGTAACTCGAGCGGATCGAACAGCGAGATGCGGCGCGTGGCGCTGCGCCCTCCGCGGACCCCCGCGCTGAACGCGGCGGTGCCGTGGCCATAGGGGGAGATGATCCCGAACCCCGTGATCACGGCGCGTGCCTGCATCAACTGATCTCCGCCTTTCTGTTCCGGGCGAGTCTACCACCCGCTCCCCAACCGAACGAGCCACCCGTGCCCTCACCGAAGGAGCCGCTCCCCTCCTGCCTGCGCGCGTCCAGGCTCCGCCTTGCCTGTCCGGACCCCAAAAACGGCTTGACCGGCCCCTCCGCTCGCCGTACCTGAATTCCATCAACTCAGCACAGGATGCGCGTTTCGGCCGAGCGGTCGCCTGGTGTGGCCGCCGTCCATCGCCGACATCGGCCCGGAGGGGATCGTGCGCCCTTACCACCCGCCAGGTATCCGCAGCCGCCCGTTACGGTGCGGGGGGACGGAACCGAGCGTCAGGAAAAGAGGAAAGAGACCGTTTGGCTCCCCAGGGGCCTGTCCGGGTATTGCGCGGGGGCACGTTCGGGACGCTGCGGCCTCCTTCTTCGCGACACTGTTCGTGGCGCTCGCCGCCCTGGATCCGGCCGCCGCATCCCTTGTCACACCCGAGGCGAAATCCGCCGCCCGTTGCGCTCTGGAACTCGAAGCACTCGATCAGGCCGGAATGATCAGGCTGCAGACGACGGCCCTGGCGCTTCATCGGCCGGGGGAGCTGCTGGTCAACTTGAGCCGGCTGCGTGCCGGCC
Organism: Acidobacteriota bacterium; assembly: GCA_027297005.1. The sequence goes on along the minus strand of JAPUIN010000149.1, from coordinate 1,450 downwards.
ATTCCGCCTTCAGTCGCCTGACTGTCTCTCCCGATCCCGATCTGACGGGACGTTGGGGCGAGGGGCCACGGTACGAGGTGACGGAGCTGATCGGAACCGATCCCGCGGGGGATCTGGCGTGGCTGCTCGCCCCCGGCCTCGCATCGTGCGGCGCGCCAGGGCTCGGCAACGATCCGACCGCGAGCGAATCGGCGCGGCTATCCAATGAGCCGCTCGAGCTGACCGGGGAGGATCGCTTCATCGGGCTCAGGGATCGCGACGGCTACCGGTCCCGCCTCTTCGACGTTTCGCTGGAGCGCACCATCCGCGTTCCCGGCGGTGGAGAGTTGATGCTCCTGCGCCTCGAGGATGGCGCGGGCGCCCGCGGTGGGTTTCTTTTTGACTCGCAGGGACGGCTCGCGGGGAGCATCCTGCGGGCAGGGCCGGACACCGATCCCTCTCTAGCCTGCGGGCGCAGGATTTCCGTCGACGCCGGATCGGGATGGGGCGGTGATCGGCAGCCTTCACCGTCGACCATGCCGCTCGAGCAGATCGAAGATGCACCGATCGTCCTGTTCGCCCGGGCGCTCCTGCTGACCCGCCCCGATCAGACCGACGACGCGATCGATCTGATGAACGAGATCGCCGCACGGGTCGGCGAGTTCCCCGATCTCCTTCTGGAGCGCGGGGTGCGACGTTTCCGGATCGGACGGACCGCGCCGGCGATCGAGGATTTTGCCCGTGCCGCGCGCCTTGCACCCGATCACTATCTCGCTCACTACAATCTGGGGATGGCTCTCGGTGCCGCGGGTCGCTTCGAGGAGGCGGCCCGGCAGTTCGAGCGGGCCGTCGTCATCGATCCGCAGCAACCGCGCGCACTCTACCAACTGGCGCTCTCCCACGAGGCCGCCCTCAGGCCCGATCTCGCCCGTTCGGACTACGAGCGTCTGATCGCACGGGACCTCGCGCTCGCCTCAGAGTTGCGCGACCTCCTCGGGTTCTGAATCTCCAATCCTCAACCCTTATCAAGCAGCGGTCCTGGGAGTCTGTCCGGGTATTTCGCCGGGTTCCTAGGCCCCGTACCTCCTGAGCGTCCGTCCAGACAGCCCGGAACCTCCCTGATCCCCCGGGGCCCCTTCCTGGCTCCCCCTGGCCCGCTTGCGATGCTGTTTTTCAGGCCATGGTGACGAATATCGGGTATGGGAGGAATCTGCATTACATTTACGTAACTCTTGATACTACAGTGCATTACAAAACTTGCCATAGTCCAACTATTACATATATTCCAACCCGGTCAGGGCTGAGGTGCAGGGCTGCCCGGAAGAGTTTTGCCCCTCACCGGAGGGGCACCTATCCCGCGGTCGGCTGTCCCGATTCCCCGCCCCTGCGGTCGTCCTGGAGGAATGGCGCAATCATGAGAGGTCTCACGAGGCTCGTTGCCCTGCTGGTCATCGCGTTAATGGCGGCGATT
>JAPUIN010000148.1 GCA_027297005.1 Acidobacteriota bacterium | reverse complement strand
CGCCTCCCGGATGAACTCGCACAGGGTCTCAAAGGCCGATTCGGTCTCGCCGGGGAACCCGACGATGAAGGTGGATCGGAGTGAGATGCCGGGGACGCCGCGCCGCAGGTCCTCGAGCAGTCTGAGGTGCCCCTCGCCGCTCCCGCCGCGGCGCATCGCCTTCAGCAGATCGGGATCGGCATGCTGAAGCGGCAGATCGAGATAGCGCGCCGTGCGCCGGCACCGGGCGAGCGCATCGATGAGATCGGGTGTAATGCGATTCGGATAGGCGTAGAGGACCCGGATCCACTCGACCCCCTCGACCTCATCCAGCGCTCTCAGCAACGACGCGGGGGTCGTCCCATCGCCGAGATCGGAGCCGTAGTCGGTTGTGTCCTGGGCGATCAGGTTGATCTCGACCGTGCCCTGCGCCGCCAGACGGCGCGACTCCTCCACGATCGAGGAGATCGGTCGGGATCTCTGTAGCCCCCGGAACGACGGGATGGCACAGAAGGCGCAGGTATGATCACATCCCTCGGAGATCTTCACGTAGGCGGAATGAGACGACGTGGCCATCATTCTCGGCGAGTCATGTGAGTAAAGGTATCGGGCTGCGCCGCGACTTGCCTCGAAACGAGCCCCGGCCGTCAGGGCGCAGGCCTCGGCGATCCGCTCGATGTCGTCGAGCCCCACCATGGCGTCGATCTCGGGGATTGCCTGCGCCAGCTCGTCGCGGCTGCGTTGTACCATGCAGCCGGCCACGACGAGGCGGCGGCAGCGGCCGTTCTTCTTGTGCTCCGCCATCTCGAGGATCGTATCGATTGATTCGCGTCGGGCCGGGTCGATGAAGGTGCAGGTGTTGACGATGATGATGTCCGCCGCGGCCGGGTCGGACGTGATCGCGTAACCACTGCCGCTCAGCGTCCCGAGCATCACCTCACTGTCGACGAGATTCTTGGGACAGCCGAGGCTGACTAATCCGATCTTTAGCATCGCGCGGGAATCCTCAGGGGTAGATCCGGTTCAGCATGCGCGGGTAGGGGATCGTCTCCCGCAGGTGGTGGAGGCCGCAGATCCAGCCGACGAACCGCTCGAGGCCCATGCCGAAACCGCTGTGCGGGACCGTCCCGTAACGACGGAGCTCGAGGTACCAGCGGAACGCCTCCTCCGGCAGGTCGTGCTCGCGGATCCGCCTCAGAAGCAGGTCGTGGTCGTGGATGCGCTGGCTGCCTCCGACGATTTCGCCGTACCCCCCCGGCGCCAGGACGTCGAGGCAGAGCGTGCGATCGGGGCGATCCGGGTCCGGCTCCATGTAAAACGCTTTAATCGCGGTGGGGAAGTGGGTCACCATCACCGGACGGTCGAACTCTTCCGTCAGGATCGTCTCGTCCAATCCGCCGAAATCGTTCCCCGGCTGGAACGGGGGAGCGTTCTGGGAGCGGGCGCGCTCGATGTTCTCGGGGCGGGTGAGGATCGCGGCGGCGTCATCGTACTCGATGCGGGGGAACGGCTTGCGCACCGCCTCGAGCCGCGACGTGTCCCGCTCCAGGGTGGCGAGCTCGGGTGCGCACCGGTCGAGGAGTCTGGCCACCAGGTCGCAGATGAAATCCTCCGCCAGATCCATCAGCTCGGGGAGCCCGGCGTAGGCGAGCTCCGGCTCCACCATCCAGAACTCTGTGAGGTGCCGACGGGTCTTCGATTTCTCCGCCCGGAAGGTCGGCCCAAAGCAGTAGACGCGGCCGAACGCCATGCAGGCCGGCTCCAGATAGAGCTGGCCGGACTGACTCAGATATGCCTTGGTGCCGAAGTAATCGGTCTCGAACAGAGTCGAGGTGCCTTCACAAGCCGCCGGTGTGAGAATCGGCGCATCGATCAGGACATAGTCGCGCGCATGGAAGAAATCGCGAATCGCCTGGCAGGTCTCGCTGCGGATCCTCAGGGCTGCGTGCTGCCGGGAGGACCGCAGCCAGAGATGCCGATGATCGAGGAGAAACTCCGGGCCGTGTTCCTTGGGCCGGATCGGGTAGTCGGACACGATCTGGTGCAGTGTGACCGCCGTGAGGCTCATCTCGTACCCCCCGACGGCGCGGTCATCCTTCTTAATGCGGCCGCGGATCGTCAGGGAGGTCTCCTGCGTTGCCTGCTGGCAGGCCTCGAACATTTCCGGGGGTACCTCGGGCCTGAAGGCGACCGCCTGCAGATAGCCCGAGCCGTCACGGACGATCAGGAAAATCAGCTTCCCCTTTTCGCGCTTCTTGTACAGCCAGCCGCGGACCTCGACCTCGGTCCCCTCGTGAGCGCCGATCTTGCGGATCGTTGCGATCTCCACCCCGTCCTCTCTGGAAAGACCGCCATTATAGGGACCCGCGGGCATGCGGATCAAGGAACGGACCATCGGCTGGCCTCGCGCCGCCCGCCGCGCTGGGGAACGCGCATCGGGTCCACGGCGCTCGGTCTCACTCGGTCCGGTGGGCGGCGAAGGCCCCGGCTGCCTCACCCGCGGGCAACTCACACCGACCAGCCCTGTGCGGGCGCCAGCGGGATGGTATAGTCACGCCTTCATGGCGGGCCAATCGTCGGTTCGCGGCAGAGGGTCGGGAGCGCGCGCGTTCGCACGCGGCGGCGTTCGTGGATGGCGTGATTGGCCGGGGTGGAGGGGTGCGATCGCCCCGATGGCGGTCGGCTTGCTGCTCCGTCTCGCCTGGATCGCATGGACCTCTCCCCTGGATCCGTCCCATGACGAGGCGCGCTTCTGGGAGCTGGCCTCAATCGGCATGGAGGGGACTGGTTTCATCCCCCCTCTTTACCCCCTCGTGCTCTCTCTGATGCAGTTCGTGACCGGCGGAAGTCTGACCGGCGCGCGCGTGGCCGGCGCCTGTCTCGCGACCCCCTCCATCCTCCTGGTGCACCAGCTCGCGCAGCGCCACAGCAGCGGAACCGGCGGAGCAGTGCCGGCATGGATCGCTGCCCTCCTGCCTTCCCTCATCTACTTCGATGGACGGTTGAGGAGCGAGAGTCTAGTCATCCTGTTGCTCCTCGGTTTCATGATGGTCTGGACGTCGCCGACCCGGGACGGTCGCGTGAGGGAGCTGGCCGGAGGATTCCTGCTCGGTCTGGTCGCGCTGACCCGGCCCGAGTTTCTGATTCTTCCCGGACTCCTGCTCCTTCTTGAATTCCGCACCGAATGGAAGCAGATCCTAAGGACGGCGGCCTGGTTGATCCCCGGGATGGCACTCGCTGTGCTTCCCTGGACGATGCGCAATCATCTCACTCTGGACGTGCCGGCCCTCATCAGCACCAGCGGGGGATACAATTTCTGGAAATCGTTCAACGAACAGACCGATGGCTCACAGGTTCCGATAACCGACTACTCGCTCTGGTCCGATGTGCCTGAGAAGGAGGTCAATGCGGTCGGCTATCGTGAGGGTCTCCGCTTCATCCGCGAGCATCCCTTTCGGAGCCTGCTTCTCGTGCCGGCGAAGCTGGGGCACACGTTCGGGCCGGAGAGAGACCTGCTTTCTGACATCCGCCGCAACCGGTTTCCCCCTCGTGCCCGGTCGGCGGACATCGCCTTCGCGCTGATCCAAAACTTGGTGTTAGCCATGGTGCTGGCGCTGGGGCTGGTCGCCCTGATTGCGCCCAGGGGTTCAACGGTCAAGACCGTGATTCTGGCGATCGTCTTCAATCTGATCATTGTTCATATGGTGATCTTCGGAGACGATCGCTTCCACCTGCCGCTACTGCCGTGCCTTTGCATCATCATGCCGGACGCATGGGATGGAAGCCGTCCGTCACCTGGGCGGGCCCGACTCGTCCTCGCGGCGCTCGCCTTCGAAGGGCTGTTCTGGATCGGCATTCTCTGCCGCGATTTCGAGAGCCTGATGATGCTGGGGATCCGATGAGGAGGGTGGGCATCGCCGCGAAGGATTCCCGCCCGACGGTCCGGGTGAGGCGCGCCCGTCCTTCGGATCGGCCGGCCCTCGAGGTGATGGGCCACCCTCCCGGTGCGGTGTTTGCAATCGCGCCGTCGCCTGCCGGACGACTCGAATGGCGAACACGGGGGATGAGGATCGTGGGGCTGGTGGCGGTGGAGCGCGATGGACAACTGGTGGGGAGTATTCATTTCGTGCGCCATCGGCGCGAACCAAAGACCTGGTTATTCGGGCACTGGCGAGTGTCGGTTCGGTACAGGCGCTCCGGGATCGGCAGGTATCTGCTCCGCGAGGGGCTCAGGGTCCTGCCCGAGGTGAGCCGGCTTTACTCCTTCGTTGACTGGGGGAATGAAGGATCGGTCGCGGCGCACCGACACCTGGGATTTGAGGTGGCGCCCGAACTCTGGGGGAGTTCACTTCTGGGACCGTTGTCGACGCTCGGTTCACCCGCTCCGACGATCGTGATGGCGGCGGTTCCGCGCTCCGGGCGCGCGATTCTCGCCCAGCCGTTCCGGCGCGCGATGGGGCCGCTCTGGTGCCGGCTCTTTCCCGACCAAGCCCGCCGGGGCGAACCGGGCCCCGCCATCGCGCCATGGGACCTGCGTGGCGCGATCGGGCATCTCTGGAGGCGCACGACCTGCCGGTACCGCACCGCGACCAGCGGCGATCGGATCGAGGCGATCGAACTGGCGGTGGGGATGGAGAGGACTCTGTTTCTCGATCCGGAGTCGTGCGATCCAGGCTTGCTGGCACGACTCGCGCAGGCCCTGCTCGCCTCCGGCTGCGATCGCTCGACGGAAATCGAGATCAGGGGCGTCGCACGATCGCTGATTGAGCGGGGAGGACCGATCCGGGCGCAGATCCTGATGGGATTGACCCACGTCGGCGCATTGCGGCAGGCCCAGGGCTGATCGGACGGCTCACTCGGAGGTGGCCGCCGCGTCCTTACCCTCCTTCTCGGCCTTGTGGGCACTGATGATCTTGGTCTGAAGGTGCTGCGGAACCTCATCGTAGCGGGACATCGTCATGTGGTAGGAGCCCCGCCCGCCGGTGATCGACTTGAGGATCGAGGAGTAGGTCAGCATCTCCACGACCGGTACCTGGGCCTTGATCACCTGATTGGAGCCCTGTGTCGTCATGCCCTGCACCCGGCCACGACGTGAGTTGAGATCGCCCATGATGTCTCCCATGAACTGTTCGGGCGCGGTGATCTCCACGTCCATGATCGGCTCGAGGAGGGTGGGCCCTGCCGATTCCATCGCCTTCTTGAACGCGAGCGAACCGGCGATCTTGAACGCCATGTCGGACGAGTCGACCGTGTGGTACGAGCCGTCGAACAGGACGACGCGAAAGTCGACAACGGGATTTCCGGCAAGATATCCGCGGGCGCGCGATTCCTGGATCCCCTTCTCGACCGAGGGAATAAGATTCTTGGGGATGGAGCCTCCGAAAATCTCGTTCTTGAACTCGAACCCATCGCCGCGCGCCAGCGGTTCGAGCCGGATCCAGCAGTCGCCGAATTGTCCGTGCCCGCCCGTCTGCTTCTTGTGTCGCCCCTGCGCCTCCGCCTTCTTCTTGATGGTCTCGAGATAGGCCACCTTCGGTGGGTGCAGGATCGCCTCGACGCCGAACTTCTTCTTCATTTTCGCGATCGTGACCTCAACGTGCAGATCACTGGTGCCGGAAATGATCAACTCGTGCGTCTGAGGGTCGAGCCTGTACGTCAGAGTTGGATCCTCCTCATTGAGACGATGAAGGACAGAGGAGATTTTTTCATCGTCTCCGCGCGTTTTCGGCTCGAGGGCGAAGCTGATCGACGGCTCGGGAAAGTCGACGCGCGGATAGACGATTGGTGAACCCTTGTCGGCAAGGGTATCCCCGGTGCTGGTTTCCTTGAGCTTGGCCACCGCGGCGATGTCCCCGGCGCGCACTTCAGTCAGGGCCTCGGTCTCCTTCCCCTGCAGGGCGACGATTGAACCGACTCTCTCGGGGACGTCTTTACTGACGTTATGCACCGACGTGTCGGATCTCATGACACCCGAGTAGACGCGGAACAGAGAGATTTTCCCGGAGTACGGATCGGCAATGGTCTTGAAAACCAAGGCCGAGTAAGGTTCGTCGATCGCGCCGTGCCGCTCGGCCTCGGAATGGTCCTTCGGGTTTTCCCCCAAGAAGGGGCCCCGCTCTCCGGGGTTCGGCAGGTAGGCGACCGCGGCATCGAGGATCGGATGCACGCCGATATTGTGCAATGCCGAAACGCAGAAGACGGGAAAGATCTTGCGCTCCTTGACCCCGCGCGTCAGGCCGGAAATCAAATCCGATTCGGACAGCTCCCCGGCTTCGAAAAACTTCTCCATGAGCGCATCATCCACCTCGGCCACCTGCTCGGCTAGTTTCTCGCGGGCCGCCTTCACCTCATCCTGCAGGGGGGCCGGAACGTCGCCGGTCTCGTGCTTGCCGCTTTCATCCCTCGCGTAGGTGATCGCCTTGCCGGAGATGAGATCAACGACGCCGGAGAAATCCTTCTCGGAGCCGATCGGGATCTGAAGCGGAATCGCCTGCCGCCCGAATGCTGTGTTGATCGACTCCATCGCGCGGGTCAGTGATGCATTCTCCCGATCCAGCTTGTTGACCACGACCAGGCAGGGGAGACCGAATTCCGATGCGTATCTCCACGTCTCCTCTGATTGGACCTCGACGCCGTGGACCCCATCGACGACGAGCAACCCCGCATCGAGGACACGAAGGGACGCCTTCGCGTCGGCGATGAAGGCACCGTATCCGGGCGTATCGACGATGTTCATTTTGGTCTTCTTGCGCCAATCGAGATGACAGAGAGTCGAGCGGATCGACACCTTGCGGGCGATTTCCTCGTCGTCGAAATCGGTCACCGCCGTCCCCTGATCAACCCGCCCGAGGCG
>JAPUIN010000147.1 GCA_027297005.1 Acidobacteriota bacterium | reverse complement strand
ATTTCCCGAAGAAGCTCTTGTAGCGGCCGCCCTTCAACTGCAGAGGTCCGGGCAGGTTGAGGGTGCTGACATACGCCTCCTCGATCTCGGGCGACTCGTGGGCGGGAAACGCGATGAACAGATCCGCCCGCGTGAATGGATCAACGACGGCCTGCAGAGCGATCTCCGCCTCGCTGAGATCGAAGCCGTTGTCGTCACGTTGGTGGTCGATTGAGGTCGCCCCGGTCACCTCAAATACCACACTGACGGCGGGGTTCTGCAGGCTTGGTCTCCGCGTCGGCGTGGTGAGCCCGGCGGTGGTCGGCACCGGCTGTGAAGTGCGCAGCCGCGGATCGGAAGGGGGCGGCGCCCCGGCTATCGGCTGCGCGGGCGGCATGCTCGCGGCGCTCGTCGAAAGTGCCTGGATGCGCTGCTCGAGCGTCTGCACGAGTCGTCGGAGCGACTGCAATTCCCTGCGCAGTGCATCGATCTCCTCGCGCGAGACCGTTGCTTTCGATGCGCGGGGCACCCGCACGCCCCCCTCCGTCCCGTCGGAGGGCGGGGCCTGTTCCTGGGAGTGCGCCGCGGTGGCGGACAGGACGCCCACCGCGACTGCTACGAGGATACCTTTCGACAGCGATCTCATTCTCAACTCCCAGGGAAGAATTGTTCTTCGAGCATTGCTGTTCATGTCGGACGTCCCGCGAAGAAATGACTGCCTGAGCGAACGCAGAAGGGGAACTAGGCGTTGACGATGGCGGGCGGAGCCCGAGGAGGACTCAGGCAACGGGCGCCGGCCGTGAGCGGCGCGTCCGGCGCCGCCGGGACCAATCTCGACCATGCGCGAGCGGGACAATCCAGGCCGGAAGAGGAGTGGGAGAGAAGCGGCGAGTCGAGCGTCTGGCATCCCTTGCAATGCGACTGCGGGTGGGGGGACGCGAGATGGAGGAAGCCGACCACGAGCAGGAGCAGAGTCGCCACACAGGCGAGCCGATGCTGCAGGCGCCTCCTTGCTCCGGTCTTCTCGTGGGACATGGTACCTATGATGGTACACAGTCTCCAGCGTTTTTCAAACCCCCCGGCCCAGCGACGTCATCGCATCAGCGTGCGCTGCGGATGGAGGGGCCACTCAAGACCCAACGGGGGTGCTGGGTATCACGTAGGGAGCGCCGGTGGCCGGGTCGATCTCGACGCGGACCTCGGTCTCGTAGACCGTCCGCATCTGCTCAGGGGTCAGGACCTTCGACGGCGGGCCGTCCGCGACGAGACGTCCCTGCTTCAAGAGGGCGAGGCGCGACGAGAACCGGGCCGCCATGTTCAGATCGTGGCTGATCGCCATGATCGTCAGCCCCTGCTTCTGATTCAGCCGGTTCAGAATCTCGCCGATCTGGAGCCGGTGCTTCAGGTCGAGGAAGGCGGTCGCCTCGTCCAGCAGAAGGATGGCCGGCTCCTGCGCAAGCGCCCGGGCGACCAGGGCGCGCTGCCGTTCGCCGCTGCTCAATTCGCGCAGTGGGGTCTCCTCAAAGTCGCCGAGATCCATCTCTTCGAGAGCGCGTCGCGCGATTGCCCGGTCGCGTGATCCCTCGAGCCCCAGCAGGCCGAGATGGGGGGCTCTGCCCATCAGGACCATCTCCATGACGGTGAAGTTGAAAAGGATGCTCGATTCCTGAGGGACGACCGCGAGCCGCTGGGCCCGCTCGCGCGGCCGGAAGGATTGAAGGGGGCGCCCCTCAAGCCGCACCTCGCCGGCGGAAGGCCGCAACGTCCCGCTCAGCAGTCGCAGCAAGGTTGTTTTGCCCGAGCCGTTCGGTCCGATCAGACCGAGGAAGTCGCGCGCGCCGATGGCGAGCGAGAATCCGTCGAACAGTGGGGTGCCGGCGCCCGGAAAGCGGAAGTGGAGACTTCGCGCTTCGAGGATCGGAGCGCCCGGAGCCGCCTCGCCGGCTCGCCCGGCGTTCGCCGGATCAGTCAAAGTAGGTTCCCCCGCGATTGCGGCGATACAGCCACAGGAAGAGAGGGCCACCCGTCAGGACGGTCAGCACGCCGACGGGAAGTTCAGTCGGCGCGATGATGACGCGAGCCGCGGTATCGGCCACCATCAGGAAAATCGCACCGGTGAGGGCGGAGGCCGGGATCAGCAGGCGGTGATCCGGCCCGAACAGCAGACGCGCCGCGTGCGGAACGATCAGGCCCACAAAACCGATCAGACCGGTCACCGAAACGATCGAAGCGGTCACGAGGGACGCGATCAGGATCGTCAGGATGCGCACGCGTTCGACTGTCACGCCGAGGGTGCGCGCCACCTCCTCCCCCGCGCTGATCAGATTGAGATCCCGCCCGAGAGCCGTGAGCGCCACCACCCCCGCCGTGAGAATGAGCGACAGCAGAAGGATCAGGTGATATCCCTCGGTCGGAACGTGACCGACCATCCAAAGGATAACGCCCTGGAGTCGACTGAAGTCGACGGCGGTTTCAATGAAGAGGATCAAACCGAGATAGATCGCGTTCATGACGACACCGATCAGGAGCATCGGGTAGGAGGCGATCCGGCCGCGCACGCTCGACAGAAGCATGATGATCGCCACGGTCGCGACCGCCCCCGCGAACGCGGCCACGGTGCGCACCGGAAGGATCGGCAGGGTGGCCGTCAGGCCGGCCGCGGTGACGGCGATCGCCCCGAGCGCGGCGCCGCCCGAGATGCCGAGGATGTACGGATCGGCGAGCGGATTGCGCAGAACCGCCTGAAACGCCGTCCCTGCGGCGCCGAGCGCAGCCCCGGCGATCGCCGCGAGCAGGACGCGAGGCAGACGCACCCGGAAGATCGTCGAGGCGGCGATCTCACGTCCACGGCCGTCACCCGCGTCGATGGGGCCGAACAGATCGAGGAGCGTGTAGCCGCTGCTGCCGATGCTGGAGCAGATCGCCAT